>CAKRWX010000004.1 GCA_934418055.1 uncultured Lachnospiraceae bacterium | reverse complement strand
AAATGTGAACCTGATGTATCCGCTGACAAAGATCCCGTCAGTTACCGCTTCCTTAAAACCAGGTATCTATGAGATCCACTCGACAGTCACCGGCTTTCTAAAACCTGGCAAAATTATCACTGGCAAAGGAGACTGCTATGAGCTTGAATAAAGAACAACAAGAATATCTTTCTTCCACCTACGCATCTATGAAACAGAAATTTTCCGCCGAATGCGACCGGATGAATGGGCGAATCCCGTACATACCTGTAAATGGAGTATATCCAGAATTCGATGACTCCACAATCAACTGGTGGACCAACGGATTCTGGGGCGGAATCATGTGGCAGATGTACCACGCAGAGGGCGACAACAAATACCAGAAGGAAGCCATTTCCCTGGAAAATCGTCTGGAGAAGGCCTTTGACAATTTCAATCTTCTGGATCACGATGTAGGATTTCTGTGGCTTCACACAGCCGTAGCCCATTACAGCCTCACCGATGACCCAACAGCCCGCAAACGGGGACTCCGGGCCGCCGCTGTCTTAGCTTCCCGCTACTGTCCTGCTGGCGAATACATCCGGGCCTGGAACCGTCCGGGCTTAAGTCAGATGATCATCGACTGCGTTATGAATCTGCCGCTATTATTCTGGGCTGCGGATCAGGGTGTCGGAGATCATTACCGCCAGACCGCCATTCATCATCTGGACAGCGTGCTGCGGCACATTCTCCGGGAAGACGGCTCCTGCAACCACATCGTGGAATTCGATGAAGCCACCGGTGAAGTGCTGGCTGCCCCAGGCGGACAGGGATACGGGGAAAATTCCTCCTGGTCCAGGGGACAAGCGTGGGCCATCTATGGTCTGGCTCTGGCCTACCGGTATACCAAAAACACTTCCTACTTAAATGCCGCCAAACAGGTTGCTCACTATTTCCTGGCCAATATCTCCCTGACAGACTATGTGTCCCTGATTGATTTCCGGGCACCGGAAGAACCGGTTTATTACGATACCACTGCCGCCGCCTGTGCTGCCTGTGGATTATTAGAAATTGCTGAATGGGTGAGTGAATATGAAAAACCGCTCTACGAGAAATCTGCATGGAAAATCTATGAAAAACTAACCCGCGATTTCTCTGACTGGAATCCGGACACCGATGGTCTCTTACAGTGCGGCTCCGCCAAATACCATCGTGCAGAAGACCGCCAGGTACCGATCATTTACGGAGATTACTTCTTATTAGAGGCTTCTCTGAAGCTGCAGAATAAGGCTTTCCTGATCTGGTAGTTTGATCAATTGCAAAAACGCCGTTTTTACGGAATATTCCTGCTTGTGAAATGAAATCCTGCGTTTGGAAGTTCCTTACAAAAAAACGGCGTTTTTATTCAATTTTCCCACTTGTCCCAATAAAAGATTGTTTTTATCCGTTATTTTTTATATAATTTTTATAACTGTATGAAACGATGGAGACTTTCTGATATTATGAGACAATTCCTGCGTAACCTGCCATTAAAACATAAAATCCAGGCCATTGTATTTGCCTGTATTGCTCTGCTGTCCGCAGCTGCTTTGACAGGACTTCACCTGATCACAACCACCTATGACAATGTCCTGTATGAGACAGCTGCTTCTGCCCTGTCAGCCTCTGCCCTGGACATGCAGAACAGTTTGAACAACTTAAACAGCATGGCAGACCTGTTTTTATCCGATAACAGCATCCAGAATTACCTGGGCATTTTAAAAGATACGGAAAATCCACAGGCCGCCAACCTGGCTTACCGCCATGTATATAATTCCCTGGGAGAATATTACACCAACTTCCGCAAAAACCATATCCGCTACATGAATCTGTACCAGGATACCATTTCCATTCACACCCATGTCCCGGCGGGAAGCGCGGTTCTTCCCGATGAAGTGGAAGAAGATCTGTACAGACAGGGACTTGCGGCTGATGGCGCTACCATCTGGGTTACGGATTACGCGCAGGAATACGGATTATTTATGGTGAAGGCCATCCGCCGCACCGAGTATTTAAAATTGGACTCCCTTGGAGTTCTGGTGGTCAATGTGGACTTAAATGGTCTGGTCAATGACACATCTTCTCCTGGATTTTTACAGCAGCAGGCCCAGTACCTGCTTTCCGAAGAGGATCAGCTTCTGTACGGTTCCGATCAGCTTCCCAAAGACGCGATCCAGCAGTATCAGACCCTGTTTTCCGGCCACTACAACTCCCTGCACCTTGACAATGAAAACTTCTTTTATGTGAAAGGACAGATTCCCGGCTTTAACTGGAATTATGTCTGTCTGATTCCATTTGACAACATCCGTTCTTCCTTAAATACCAGCATCCGGCTGGTGGTCCTGATCCTGATTCTGTCGGTGATCCTGTCATTCACCCTGTCTTCCTGGCTGATCGACTCTATCACCCGCCATTTTGACCGTCTTCTTATGAAGATCCGGCAATTCGGTGATGGACAAAAGGAGCCTTTGGAAAATGACTATGATTACGAAAACCGCAAAGACGAGCTTGGAATCCTCCACCGCCAGTTTGACCATATGGTCAACGAGGTCAACCAGCTGATCCAGACCAATTACTTAAATGAGATTCTGATCAAAGAAGCACAATTTAAGGCTCTGGAAAATCAGATGAACCCTCATTTTCTGTATAATACTCTGGAATCCATCAACTGGAGGGCTAAAATTCTGGGCGCAAAGGACATTTCCGCCATGGCAGAAGCCCTTGGAAGTCTTCTGCGGATCACCCTGGATCACCGTTCCAAGCAGGTTCCCCTGCAAAAAGAGCTGGAGCTGATCCAGTATTACATCACCATCCAGAAATACCGGTTTGAAGATCGTCTGAATTTCCAGACGGATATCCCACAAAACCTGTTAAGCTGTTACGTTTTAAAGCTGACCTTACAGCCTCTGGTGGAAAATGCCATCCGCTATGGCCTGGAAGAAAATACGGAAGGCTGTCTGATCTCCATTTCTGCAGAAGCTTGTCCGGAAAAGGATCAATTGATCATCTATGTAAAAAATGACGGCTCTGCCTTCGAGGATGACCTTCTTTCCAAGCTGGAAAACCGGCAGATCGAGCCTCACGGCTTTGGTATCGGCCTTTTAAATATCCAGAAACGAATGCAGATCACCTATGGCGAGGCTTATGGACTGACCCTCTATAATGAAGAAGAACTGGCCGTGGCAAAGCTGGTATATCCATTAAAACCGGTAATTCTGTCACCAGATGCGGAAGCATCTCTGACCGTCTGACAGGGCCACGGCACCTAGAAAGGAGCTTTCATGTTAAAACTAATTATTGCGGATGATGAACGGATCATCCGGGAATCTATCTCAAAAATGATCGACTGGAACAGTCTGGGAATCGAGCTGATCGGCCTGTGCAGCGACGGGATCGAAGCCTATAACATGATCCTGGATGAATGTCCGGACATTGTGCTGACAGATATCCGCATGCCGGGACTGTCCGGGCTGGAACTGATCGAGAAAATCTCCCAGACAGACTTAAATATCCAGTTTATCCTGTTATCCGGATTCGGAGAATTCGAATACGCCAAGCAGGCTATGCGGTTCCGGGTACACCACTATCTGTTAAAACCCTGTAACGAAGACCAGATCATCGAAAGTATGCAGGATGTGATCAAAGAACACTTCCACCAGAAGGCATTTCAGGATATGCAGGAACGGCAGAAAAATCTGGTCACCAACCTGCATTACAACCTATTATCAAATATCATCCATGAACGGATCTTTCTGCAGGACGAAGATGGTCCTTCCTGGGATTCCTACTCCGGATACATGGATTTTTCCAATACCGGCTACGAACTGTGCTTTTTCTATTATGTAGAAGAAAACCAGCGTGATCCGGCCTTGAACCTGATCTACCAATATATGCGGCAGGAAGCCCCCGGTATTCCTCTTTACAGCATCTATGTAAAAAACACCCTGCTTCTGTTTTTTGAAAGCCATCAGGTATCCTATGACCGTATGGACTCCTATTTCCGTTCCTTGAGCTCCAGTGTGGCTCCGGCACTGGAATACCGCAGACTCTCCTTTTCCAATCTGGCCTCCCTGCTGGAACAGCTGATCAGCAAGATCCGCCGCTACGGAACCATTTATTTTATGAATGGTTTACAGCCGGTTCCTATCTGCAACTACCGGGGACTGATCTCGAAAATGGAGCAGCTTACTTCATATCTTCCTGATGAAACCGCAGAAATGCAGAAAAACCATCTGCAGGAGATCCAGGGACTTCTGGATGGGATCACCAACCTTGATTTTCTTCGCCAGACCGGATCACGCACGGTGATCAAGCTGACCTCCAACGGAAAGCGCACTTCTTCCACAGATGCCACGGAATTCCTGCTGGAATTAAACCAGCAGACAGAGCTGGAGCCCCTGCGGGCTATGATCATGAAACAATTAACTGCCATGCTGGAACAGCAGGCAGCCAACGGCTCCCAGAATACCAGTCCTCTGATCGACAGCATCACCCAGTATGTGGAAGAGCATCTGGACGATCCGAATCTGACCTTAAAGTGGATCTCCGAAAATTATCTCTTTATGAATGTGGATTACGTCAGCAAACGTTTTATCAAAGAAACCGGGCAGAAATTCTCTGCTTACCTTACGTCCCTTAGGATTCAGAAAGCGAAGCAGTTACTGGCCGATGGCCATTCGGAGCAGATCCAATGGGTGGCCCAGCAGGTAGGCTGCGGCAACAATCCACAGTATTTCAGCCAGATTTTCAAAAAAAGCACGGGTCTGACACCCAGCGCCTATGCAAAAAAATTAAATGGAGGGGAATAACATGACAAACGAACAATTATTACCAATCATCCACAAGGTAATGGACAAGCTGATGAACCTGGGAGGTGCAGATTATGACAGCGACAAAAACACTTCCAAAGAGCAATCCGACCAGGGCCTGATCGCCAGAGATTTCGGTATTGAGGAATGGGACTGGCCCCAGGGCGTAGGTTTATATGGCCTGTATAAGCTCCAGAATTTCTACGGAGATAACCGGTATCTGGACTTCTTTGAAAACTGGATCCAGAACAACTTAAAGAAGGGTCTGCCAAGCCGCAACATCAACACTACGACTCCTTATCTGATGATCTGTAACCTGTTAAACGCCCTTGGCAAACCGGAATACGAGAAAATGTGCTTAGACCAGGCAGAATGGCTGATGCATGACCTGCCAAAAACCAGGGATCACGGCTTCCAGCATGTGACGACTGCCATCGGTGACCGCAACGGCATCAAGTTAAATGACGGCGAGATCTGGGCAGATACTTTATTTATGACAGTCCTGTTCTTAAATAAGATGGGACACCTCTACAACCGCAAAGACTGGATCGAAGAATCCACCAGACAGGTGCTGGTACATATTAAATATCTTTATGACAAACATACCGGGCTTCTGTACCACGGCTGGAGCTTCCCGGAGAATTCCAACTTTGGCGGTATCTTCTGGTGCAGAGGCAATTCCTGGTTCACTTATGGAATTCTGGAATATCTGGATGTGGCAAAGGATACCCTGGATCCAGGCGTTTACAACTATATCGTAGATACCTTTAAGGCACAGGTAGAAACCTTAAGAAAATTACAGGCTCCAGATGGACTGTGGCATACGGTACTGACTGACCCGACCAGTTATGAGGAGACTTCTGGTTCTGCAGCGATCACGGCTGGTATTTTAAAGGCACTGAAGCTGGGTATTCTGGATGAATCTTATGTAGAATGTGCAGAAAAAGCTGTGGCAGGGCTTTGTGCACAGGTAGATGAGGATGGAACCGTATTAAATGTTTCAGCTGGTACTGGAATGGGATATGACGCGGATCATTATAAGAATATTGTGATCCGGCCGATGGCTTATGGACAGTCATTGACTTTGATCGCCCTGTGTGAGGCATTAAAGTAACTAAGAAGCGTAAAAAAGCGTGTGAAAAATGATTTTTCATTTTTCACACGCTCTTTTTTATCTTACCATATTACAGGCTCTCAATGATCTTTACTAAGGAATCATGTGCCAGGGTGAAGGCTTCTTCTCCGCCTAATTTCTTTTTCTGGGAAGCATTCATCTCTAATGCAGCAAAACCGGCAAAATCAGCCAGATGTGGCTCTAAGGATAAATATCCCTGATAGCCTGCGGCTTTGAATTTGGCCAGGATCTCAGCTACGTGACCGTCTCCGGTTCCCGGAGGTACAACGCTGGCATCATCCCATCTGGCGTCTTTGATGTGGATGTACTCCACGTATGGTTTCATCATCTCGTAAGCTTCTAAGGTGTTCTGTTTGCACTGTACGAAGTTTGCGAAATCGAATACTGCCTTGAAGTGATCGCAGTAGAAATTCTTCTGAATCTCTACGCAGCGGGAAGCTACATCGCCGTAGATGTCTTTCTCATTCTCGTGAAGAAGAACGATGTCGTTGGCTTTTGCATAGTCTACAAATTTACCCAGACGGTTCATAACCTCGTCTTTGTATGGGCTGTAGTCCTCGCAGCCTTCTGGCATGAAGAAGCTGAACATACGGATATATCTGGCTTCCATCAGATGTGCCAGGTCTACAGTATGTTTGTATAATTCCATATGAGGCTCGAAATCATCAGTGATTTTGATCTTACCGATCGGAGAGCCAACGGAAGAAAGGGCAAAGCCCTCTGCATCCAGTCTTTTCTTAATCTCTTTGGCTTCTTCCAGTGTATACTCCACCAGACCTTTGCCGTTGACGCCGCGCATCTCGATATGGTTCATGCCCAGCTTTTTCAGTACACGGATCTGCTCGTCCAGGCTTGGATCGATCTCATCTGCAAAACCGCTTAAAACAATGTTATCCCACATAAGAATAGAATCCCCTTTCTATGTATGCCTGAACTTATACGCTCTGCTTGGAACCATAAGAGTTCACGGTATCCAGAACCAACTCTTTTACATGCTCTTTCTTCTTGGAGTTTGCACGACGCTTATTCAGCTCCTCTAAGAACAGATCTTCATCAAATGGAAGCTCCACTGCATGTCCTAACCAGCTGGATAAATGCATTGCGTTGGAAAGAGTCAGACCGTTGATACCCTCTTCTCCCTCTGCTACTAATGGAGTTCCGTGAAGGATTCTGCCGGCAAATGCTCTTAATACGCCAACGTGCTGCTCATTTAATCCGTCAGTCTCTACTTCTTTTACATGGCAAGGTGGCTTATCAAATCCGCCTTTGGCTGTCTTGCAGAACTCACGCTCGCTGACTTCCAGTTCATGAAGAGTCAGAACGTTATTCTCACATACCAGTTTGCCTTTCTCTAAGGTGATCTCGAAACGGTTGGTACCTGGCGCGTCTGCAGTAGAGGTGATAAATACACCGGTTGCTCCGTTCGGATACTCTAAGTATGCAGTTACATCATCCTCAACCTCGATGTCATGCCATTTGCCCTCGTGGCAGAATGCCTGTACCTTAGATGGCATGCCGCAGATCCACTGGATCAGGTCCAGGTTGTGTGGGCACTGGTTTAACAGAACACCGCCGCCTTCGCCTTCCCAGGTAGCTCTCCAGTCACCGGAATCATAATAGGACTGGGTACGATACCAGTCTGTGATGATCCAGTTTACTCTCTTGATGGCACCTAAATCGCCGCTGGTTACTAACTCATGCATCTTGCGGTATACGCAGTTGGTTCTCTGGTTGAACATCATAGCAAATACACGGTTGGTCTTCTTTGCTACTTCGTTCATCTCACGAACCTGTTTGGTATAAACGCCAGCAGGTTTCTCACACATCACATGCAGATTATGCTGAAGTGCGTCAATACTCAGCTCCGGATGCTGATAATGTGGAACAGCAATCAGAACTGCATCACATACATCCTCTGCTGCGATCAGATCTTTTCCTTCTTCAAAAATCTTTACGTTCTCTGGAAGATTCTCTTTGCACCACTGGCGGCGGCTTTCCTTGCGGTCTGCCACAGCAGTAATCTCAATCTCAGGTACCTTTCCGTCCATCAGATTCTTTGCATGGCCGGAACCCATGTTACCCATACCAATAATACCAAGTCTTACCTTTTCCATGAAAAACCCCTCCTATTGCATTTTAGATAACTCTATTATATACTTATTTATAGTCCATATGTTTGCATAAATTGATAAAAAACATGCGTAGATTGTCTAGTTTAGGAGGCACTATGAATTCTCATACCAATAAAAGCCGGGAGTACCATTATGATTATTCCAATCAGCCCTTCAGCTGTGATATGATGACCAGTCCGGCTGCAGGAAATACGGAATTTCACATGCATAACCGCTTTGAGCTCTATTATCTGTTAGACGGCCATGTCCAGTATTTTGTGGAAAATGTCTGTTACAACATGACTCCTGGAAGCCTGATCTTATTTTCTTCCAATGAGATCCATAAGGCCATCAACACCACCAATACGCCCTTCAGCCGGATCGTGATCCACGTGAGCCCGGATTTTATCAAACAGTACTGTACTTCCCGTACCAACCTGCTGACCTGTTTTCACCGGAAGCCAGGAGAAGGCAATCTGGTCTCCTTATCTGATGCGGACCGGACGCATTTTCTGGAGCTGGCCCACTCCTTAAAAAATGCCATAAATGAGACCGAACACTACGGCAATGATATTCTGGCCACAGCCCTGGTGCTGCAGCTTCTGGTATTGATCAATGAAGCCTGGAACCGCACAGCGCCGAAAACCATCCTGCCCTCTCCTCACCGCACACAGGCCATCATGAATTATATTGACAGTCACCTGACGGAATCCCTGACTCTGGATTCCATTTCCAGTGCACTTTCCCTGGATAAATATTATCTGAGCCATCTGTTTAAGTCAGAAACGGAAAGCACCATTTTCCAGTATGTGCTGGTCAAACGGGTGGCTCTTGCCAAAACCTTATTATCCCAGGATCACACGGTCTCCGAGGTGTGCCATCTGTCCGGGTTTAATGACTATTCCAACTTTATCCGGTCCTTCAAGCAGACCACCGGATACACCCCGGGACAATTTAAAAAGATCTTGAATAACCATTCTCTTTCCGGTATTTTAACGGAGTGACACCGGTGTATTTCTTAAATACCCGTTCATAATAGGTCAGATTTTCAAATCCCAGCAGATCAGAAACTTCTGTAATGGAACAGTCACTGTGCAAAAGCAGCTGCTGGGATTTTTTGATGCGGCTGACATTTTTGTATTCATTGACCGTAAAACTGGTCACCTCCCGGAAAATCCGGCTTAAATAGGATTTGCTGATGTAAAAACGTTTCGCCAGTTCCTCTAAGGATTCGCTGGTCTCCGGATGTCTGCCCAGATAATCCGCTACCTGATTGACTTTCTGGTGTTTCCAGATCGTAGAAGCTCGACCTTTTTCTAATCTGGCAGACGCCCCACTATCCTTTTTCTGTTCTTCCTGAGTCAGAGTGCTTCCTTCTATCCGGTTTTCTCCATGTCCGGTTCCGATCAGATTCCATATGCCATTCTGCATCGGCTGCTCTGTGATCTGTGGACAGCGGGTTACTTCTAGTAATAATCTGGCCAGCTGCAGCTTTACTGCTGTCAGCCACCCTTTTTGCCTCTGTGCCATTTCCCGTTCCATAGAAGCAAATAATTCCAGGATCACCGGTTGCTTTTCCTCGGAAATATGCAGGATCTCCGCATCCTGCCCATACACCGTCTCCATGTTCTCAAGTCCGCAGGCTTTCAACACCCCATCCATAAATGCCCTGTCGATCTGCAGCAGAATCCGGTTATGATAAGATTCTCCCGCCATGCTGGTCTTATGGATCTGATTGGGTTTGATCAGCACCACATCCCCGGCTTTCACCAGATAGGTCTGACGTTCTATGAAATAATACCGCTGTCCTTCTGCCAGATAATAAAGCTCATACGTCTCATGAAGGTGTCTGGAGACCATGGAATATTCATGGTCACGGATCACCTGATCCATCTCCAGCCCGTCTATGATATGCTTATATAATGTCCGCTCCATCTTCTCTGTATCCTTTCCTGATCTGCTGATCTATGCTGCTTATCTATGCTCCTGATCTTCCTCATCATTGACGTATCCGCCAGCAGATCCCTCAGCCAGTAGATCCGCTAGTAGAAATCTTACATTTTGTAGCCAATAATACGAAAATTGAAGTTTTGTAACCGATTTTATAAGAATATTATACTCGTTTATAGTATGATAAGTCCATAAGAAATTCGGAATTGATTCACAACACCAAATTTTATAAGGAGGGTTTTCTAATGAAATACGCAGACAACAAAATAACAGATCTTAACATTGCTTACATCGGCGGCGGCTCCAGAGGCTGGGCATGGACCTTTATGACCGACCTGTCCATGGATGACTCTTTAAGCGGAACCATCCGTCTTTACGATATTGACGAGGAAGCAGCAAAACACAATGAGATCATCGGCAATCATTTAACCGAGCGTCCTGATACCATTGGCAAATGGAACTACACCACCTGCAAGACCATCGGCGATGCACTGACCGGTGCAGATTTCGTTGTGATCTCTATTCTTCCTGGTACCTTTGATGAGATGGAATCCGACGTACATCTTCCAGAGCGTTTAGGCATCTATCAGTCCGTTGGCGACACCGCAGGTCCTGGTGGAATCATCCGTGCTCTGCGTACACTCCCAATGTTCGTAGACATTGCTAATGCCATCAAGGAGTATTGCCCGAAGGCATGGGTCATCAACTACACCAACCCAATGACCTTGTGCGTGAAGGTTCTGTACCATACCTTCCCGGAGATCAAAGCATTTGGCTGCTGTCATGAGGTATTCGGTACTCAGAAGGTATTGAAGGGAATCTGCGAAGAAGTCACCGGAATCAAGGATATCGACCGCCGTGATATCATGGTCAATGTTCTGGGTATCAACCACTTCACCTGGTTCGATCAGGCTTCCTATAAAGGACTGGATCTGTTCCCAATCTATCGGGACTATATTGATAAACATTTTGAAGAAGGCTACAATGAGCCAGATAGGAACTGGGCAAACAGCACCTTTGCCTGCGCTCATCGTGTAAAATTTGATCTGTTCCGCCGCTACGGTCTGATCGCAGCTGCCGGTGACCGTCACCTGGCTGAGTTTATGCCTGGCAACGAATACTTAAATGATCCTGAAACTGTAAAGAGCTGGAAATTCGGTCTGACCACCGTTGCATGGAGAAAGAACGACTTAAAAGAGCGTCTGGCTAAGAGTGCCCGTCTGGTAAGCGGCGAGCAGGAGATCGAATTAAAACCATCCGGAGAAGAGGGTATCCTGCTGATCAAGTCCCTGTGCGGCCTTGACCGTGTTGTCAGCAACGTCAACATTCCAAACACCAACCTTCAGATCCCGAATCTGCCAGCAAGTGCAGTCGTAGAAACTAACGCTGTATTCAGCCGTGATTCTATCAAACCGCTGATCGCCGGTAATCTGCCAGAAGGCGTCTTAAACCTGGTAAAACCGCACGTAGAAAACCACGAATACACCTTACAGGCTGCCCTCACCTGTGACCGCGAGCTGGTATACAAGGCATTCTTAAACGATCCACTGGTAAAAGGCCACAATCCATCTGTTGAGGATGTGAAGAAGCTGGCTGACGATATGATCGAGAATACCATGAAATATCTGCCAGAGGGATGGAAAAACTAAACTCCCCAAGCATTTTCTCAACAAAAAAGCAGATTCGCCCGATAGCTAAGTCTATCGCAAGCGAACCTGCTTTTTATTTTATCACGCCAATACCGTAGGAGTCCGACGTGCTTCCACCATGTCTGACTCCGGACCCCATCTATAGCATTTCTACGCCCTTACAATACGTCTGGCAGACCTCATAGTCATCTTCCAGCACCACAAGATCTGCATCATACCCCGCAGCCAGCCGTCCCTTCCGATCGTCAACCCGTAAACATCTGGCCGGGTTAATGGTGCAGGCATTCAATGCCGTATCAAATGGCACCAGTGCCTCTTCCACAAGCAGTTTCAGCCCCTTATTGATATGTAAGGTGCTTCCTGCAATGGTATCTGTTCCCTTCAAATACGCCAGTCCATTGTCCCGGATTTCGATTGGATGTCCACCAAGCTCATAATCGCCGCCTGGAGGACAATGCTTTGCACGCAGGGAATCACTGATCATGATTCCGTAATCCCGGCCTTTGGCTGCAAAAAAATCATTCAGCGCCGCCACATGGGAATGGCATCCATCACAAATTACTTCTCCGAAAATATCCCGCACACGGAAGGCGGTACCCACCAATCCTGGTTTCCGGTGATGGAATGCAGTCATACCGTTAAATACGTGGGTCATGGAGGTGGCACCGTTGGCGATACCCATCATGGCCTGCTCATAGGTGGCTGAGGAATGGCCCATGCTGACTACCACGCCAGTCTCCTTGCAATATCTGGTCAGAGCGAAATCCGGGTCATGCTCCGGTGCCAAGGTGATGTAGCGGATCAGGCCATTGGCTGCTTTCTGGTACATCTGGAACTGCTCTACAGAAGGAACCGCAATGGCTTCCGGCGGCTGGGCCCCCTTGTACTCCATATCCAGATACGGTCCTTCAAAATGGATACCCAGGATCTCTGCGCCTTCGTATCCTTCTTTCACAACCTCTGCCACATTGGCAACTGCCGCAGTCAGCACATCCGGCATCTGAGTGACTGTAGTTGGAAGAATACCAGTCACGCCTTCTTCCGGAATCCGTTTCATCCAGTTCCGTAATCCATCGGCTTCTGCGTCATTGGTATCAAACCCATAGGCGCCATGGGTATGGACATCGATAAACCCTGGAACGATCCGTTTCGTTCCGTAGTCCACATCCGCCTCTACTGTTCCATACGGATAGATCTGCACGATCTTGCCGTCCTCAACCTTCAGCGCTGCCTCCAGAAACTGCCCGCTGATCCATACACGTCTGCTCTGAATAACCATACCCCAAATACCTCCTATGAAATTATCTGCTGAAAA
The DNA here is from genome assembly GCA_934418055.1 of uncultured Lachnospiraceae bacterium. Lineage (GTDB taxonomy): Bacteria > Bacillota > Clostridia > Lachnospirales > Lachnospiraceae > UBA3402. The sequence continues at coordinate 16,077 of CAKRWX010000004.1, read as the reverse complement.
TTATCTGCCTTTGGAACCTGCCACTTCCATGCGGATATTTTTACCTTTAATCTTTGCGTTCTTCATGGCTTTTAATACAGATTCCGCATTTTCCTCTGGAACCTCGACAAAGGTATATTTGTCATACATATCAATGCTTCCAACCATACGTCCTGGAATACCGGACTCGCCTGCAATGGCACCTAAAATGTCACCTGGGCGGACATTCTGGTTCTTACCGATGTTGATGAAAAGACGTGCCATACCGCTTCTCTCGTCTCTTCCGCCACGGCCTCCGCGGCCGCCGTCACGTCTGCCGCCGTTTCTTCCACCGCGTCCACGGCTGTCACGGCCATAACGGTCTAACTCATCCAGAGACGGAGCTAAATGGCCGCTCTCGGCAATGTCCTCATTTTCCTCACCCATGGCAATCTTTAATAATGCAGCTGCCACGTCCATAGCTGTGTAATCCTCTTCCACCAGTTTCTGCTCAATCACCTGGATCATCTTGGTCAAATCTACATTGTTGATGGTCTCTTTTACCTGATCCATGATCTTCTCTGCCTTGATCTCAGTGATATCATCCAGAGACGGGATCGCCTGCGGAATGATACGGGTCTTGCAGTAACGCTGGATGTCACGAAGCTTATATACCTCGCGGCCTACCACGAAGCTGAACGCAATACCATCTCTGCCTGCACGACCAGTACGGCCAATGCGGTGTACATAATACTCGTCATCCTGTGGAATGTCGTAGTTAAATACTGCCTCTACATCGTCAACGTCGATACCTCTGGCTGCCACATCCGTCGCTACCAGAATCTCAGTGGCACCGTTACGGAAGCTGTTCATAACACGGTCTCTCTGCTCCTGCTTTAAGTCTCCATGAAGACCCTCTGCAAAATAACCGCGTCCCTGAAGCTCCTGAACCAGCTCGTCAACCTGCTTCTTGGTGTTACAGAATGCCACAGACAGTTTCGGAGCGTACATATCCAGAAGACGGCACATAACCTCTACCTTTGTCTTTGGCTTTACTTCATAATAATACTGAGTTACCTTCGGCACTGTCAATTCTTTCTTGACAACTTTTACATTTACCGGATCATTCTGGAATTTACGGGCAATTTCCTGGATTGCCGGAGGCATGGTTGCGGAGAACATCACCGTCTGACGCTCCTCTGGAAGCTGGCTTAAAATGGTCTCCATATCCTCTAAGAAGCCCATGTTCAGCATCTCGTCCGCCTCATCCATGATCACGGTGTGTACATGATCACAGCGGATGGTTTTCCGGCGCATATGGTCCATGACACGGCCTGGTGTACCGATGACGATCTGGGTACCGTCCTTTAATCCGCGGATCTGTCTTACGATGTCCTGTCCGCCGTAGATTGGAAGAACCTTAATTCCGTGCATATATTTTGCCAGTCTGCGGATCTCCTCTGCCACCTGGATCGCTAACTCTCTAGTCGGACACAGGGCAATGGCCTGAAGCTTCTTGCTGTCCGGATCAATCTTCTGTAACAGCGGAATACCGAACGCTGCGGTCTTACCGGTACCGGTCTGTGCCTGTCCAATGATGTCCAGTCCCTCTAACTGTACCGGAATCGCCTGTGCCTGAATCGGAGAAGCTGCCTCAAATCCCATATCGGTGACTGCGCGGACAATTCTCTCGTCTAACTGTAACTCGTCAAATCTTACTGCATCCATGAATTTCTTAATCCCTTTCTATTCCCCGGAAATCGGGGGTGCCATTTCTACTTGTTAATGCTTATCTATATACTTGCGCAAAAAAAGATGATTCAAGATTGTCTCGAATCATCTCGCTTCTATCCCAAATATAATATATCAGAGGAAATTTTCCATGTCAAGAACTGTTTAAAAAACAATTTTCCCCAGTAAAACAGCACAGTTTTATGCATGTTTATGGCTCAATTTTCGCACCAGTTTTTCGTGCATCACCACCATGAGTACCAGCACACCAAACAGATACACCGGAAGCAGCGCCACGGAAATATGCGCGGCGATCAGACCGAATATCGGCGGCATGATGCAGCTTCCCACATAGGCGCAGGCCATCTGGATCCCAATGATCGCCTGGGAACGCTCTGGACCAAAATGATCTGGCGTAGAATGGATCACGCATGGGTAGATCGGCGCACAGCCCAGTCCGATGATGATAAATCCCGCCAACGAAGCCATTTCTCCCAAAGGCAGTACCATGATCAAAATTCCCACTGCAATGATTCCCTGTCCCAGACGAATCATCTGGACGTCATTTAATTTCATGGTAATAAAACCGCTGATTCCGCGGCCAACGGTAATTCCGATATAAAAGAGACTGGCAAATTTCGCCGCTAGTTCCACTGGAACATTCTTATATAAAGTCAGATAACTGCTGGCCCATAATCCCGCAGTCTGCTCAACAGCACAGTAACAGAAGAAACAGAACAGAATCTCCTTTACTCCCGGAATCCGCACTGCATTCCACAGGGAAATGGCCTCCGCTTCTTTTTCTCCATTTTCATCAACCGTGGCTGGGCGTTTCTTCCACAGCGGCAGACTGAACACCAGAACCATGGTCAGCGCCACCTGTAAAATTCCGATAACCCGGTAGCCCATATTCCAACTTTCGCCCCTGGTCAGCACATATCCCATGATATACGGCCCCAAGGATGCGCCCAGTCCCCACATACAGTGAAGCCAGCTCATATGACGGCTTTCATAATGAAGGGCCACGTAGTTATTCAAAGAAGCATCCACACTTCCAGCTCCGAGACCATAAGGAACTGCCCACAGACACAGTGCCGCAAACGAGTGGCTGATGGAAAATCCAAACAGTGCCACCGCCGTCATGGCCACACTGATAGCTGTCACTTTTCCTGTTCCCAGCGCTCTGGTCAGCCGGTCACTTTGAAGGCTGGAAATGATAGTTCCAACGGAAATAATCATAGAAATGGCTCCCGCGTAAGAAACGGGAACCTGAAATTCCGGATAAATGGATGGCCATGCCGCTCCTAAAAGAGCATCTGGCAGACCCAGACTAATAAATGACAAGTAAATAATGATCAACAGTAACTGAAACATACAAAAAAACTCCTGCAATAATCTCTAGTCTATCTTTTTACGTTCAGCACAACCGTGACGCAGACCTACCGAGCAGTTCCCTCAAAGATTCCCTTTGGTGACAGCCCCATATTGGCTCCATAAGTACTGTAAATCTGGTCAAAGGTTCCCGCCGGAGCCAGAGCCATATAACAGGCTCCATCTCCATAGACACCATAAAGCTTCAGGATCTCTGCCATTTTTTCCTCTTCAATGGCAACACAGCCAGAGGACGATGTCTCCCAGGACACCGCGCAATGCAGAAATAATGCAGAGCCCTGTCCTAAAATCCCCTGGGTATTGTATCCAGCGTCAATGGCATAGTCATAATACCCCTTGTATTTGTCCTCGCCAACCCTTTCACCGGCCCGCTTGCCGGACGGATCCTTCTCCAGGGTGTTGCTGATATCGCTCCAGACATAGCTGCTGTCCACTTTCACGTAATTGGACGGGAAACCTGTCTGTGCATCTTTCAGGCCAAAAGGCGTATTCATACAAAATACACCGATAGGAGTGGTCTTATCGCCGGAATGACGATGATTGCTCATGCCATTGGCACCAAGATAACCGTCTGACGTCACCTTCAGGTTCCACGCGCCGTCTGCCTTTTCATAAGCATACACTTTGCAGGCCGAACCGCCTGTTCCTTCTGTCACCACCAGTACTTTCGCCGTTTCCGGAAGCACAAACCGCGCCGGGTCGAAGGTGGGAGCCTGTGCCACGGTATCCTGTGTTCCTGTCACAGACGTTTCCTGGTCGGATATCTGCCCATTTTCTGTGCTCGCAACCGCTGCATACGCTTCTCCAGTCGTTCCAACCGGAACTCCTGCGCCCACACCGATCATCACCGCAGCACCACAGGCTGCCATGCGCCAAAGCAGCTGGAATTTTCCCTGTGTTCTAACAAATTTCTTATGTTCTTTATTTTTTCTGTCTCTCTGATTCAGTCTCATTTTTCTGCCTCTTTTATCAAACCTTAAACCGGTATCCCACGCCCCAGATAGTCTCAATATACTGCGGTTTCGCCGTATTAAACTCAATCTTCTCCCTGATTTTCTTGATATGCACGGTCACTGTGGCAATATCCCCGATGGACTCCATATCCCAGATCTTGTTAAACAACTCTTCTTTTGTATACACATGATTCGGATTTTGCGCCAGGAATGTCAGAAGGTCGAACTCTTTGGTAGTGAAGTTCTTCTCCTCGCCATTGACCCATACTCTTCTTGCTGTCTTATCGATCTTCAGACCGCGGATCTCGATGATCTCATTGTCCGGCATGCTGCTGCCGATCAGGCGCTCGTAACGGGCCAGATGGGCTTTGACGCGGGCTACCATCTCGCTTGGGCTGAACGGCTTGGTGATGTAGTCATCGGCACCCAAGCCTAAACCACGGATCTTGTCTATATCCTCTTTCTTTGCGGACACCATGATGATCGGTGTGTTCTTCACCTCCCGCACCTTCCGGCAGATCTCGAAACCGTCCACGCCTGGAAGCATCAAATCCAGGATAAACAGGTCAAATTCCTCTCCTAGAGCCTTTTTTAAACCCTCGGCACCGTCATTTTCAATCTCCACCTCAAAACCGGAAAGCTCCAGATAGTCCTTCTCCAGCTCTGCAATACTCTCTTCATCCTCAATGATCAGAATTCTCTTCATGATTATGTACAACCTCCTGATATTTCCTTAATACGAAATGTATTTCTGTTCCAATTCCCTCTTTGCTAGTTGCCCAGATCTTGCCGCCGTGATCCTCAATAATCTTACGGACAATGGAAAGCCCGATGCCGCTTCCGCCCTTGGACGAATTTCTCGAAGAATCAGTGCGGTAGAACCGGTCAAAAATATTCGGCAGATCCTTGGCTGCGATGCCTTTGCCGTTATCCTCGATCTCCACCTGGATAAAATCGCCCACATCCTTGATCCGGATGTTGATGATGCCACGCTTTTTGTCCAGATATTTCACGGAGTTGCTGATGATGTTGTTGATCACCCGCTTCATCTGCTCCGCGTCGGCAATCACCATCACATCTTCGTCTACATAGTTAAAATATCCCAGCTCGATATTGCTGGCATCCAGTTCCAGTCCCACGTCCTCCACGCAGTCACGGAAATAGCTGGCCACGTTGATCTTGGAGAAGGTATATGGGATCTTATTGGTATCGATCTTGGAATAGAATGTCAGCTCATCAATCAGACGATCCATATCATTGGCCTTGTTGTAAATGGTACGGATGTATTTGTCCAGCTTCTCCGGCGATGAAGCAACGCCGTCCCGGATTCCCTCCACATAACCCTTGATGGCTGTGATCGGGGTCTTTAAGTCATGGGAAATGTTGCTGATCAGCTCCTTGCTCTCCTTGTCATACTGGACCTTCTCCTCCGCCGACTCCTTCAGACGGATCCTCATTTCCTCAAAGTCCTGGCATAACCGGCTGATCTCATCATCATTATCCATATCCACGTCCAATGTAAAATCCAGATTGCCGTTCTTGATCTCGTGGGTGGCTTTCTGAAGCTGGTCCATAGGCTTTAACAATGCCTTATAGATCCAGTTAACCATGGCAAAACCGGTCATCAGAAGGATCAGGACGCCCATCATCAGAAGCTCAATAAACATACTTTTGACTTCCGGGATATAATCATCCATGCTGGAAACCAAAAAGACGCTTCCCTCGCTGCCGTCGCTGTACTTAAAATCCACCTGCTTGATCAGGTGCTGGCTCTCGCCATCCAGATAGATACCGCCCTCTAAGGAATTGTCCACCTCCTCGTAAGCTGGGAGACTGCTCTCCAGGATCTCATCGGGATTATCGATGCCGCAGTAAATGATCTCCTGATCCTTGCGGACGATCAGATAGGCATATTTCCGTTCCAGTTCCTGATTCAGATTGTCCAGAAATGCGGAATCCTCAAACTGATCCGGATTTTCCTGGATCTCTTTTTTGATTTCTTCCTGACTGCTTCTTGTCAGGCGGTTAAACACCTGAACAGAGTTACTGTAAAGCAGATCTACCTGTTCAGACAGGCCATATGCCTTGCGGAATGCGTCTCTCTGATAAGTACTTAATCCCCAGAAAGACACGCCGATCAGCATCATAGGAAGTACGGTTATCGTTAAAAATGCAATACACAGTCGTGTTCTGATTTTCATGGATTTTATCAACCTTCCTTATAAATTCCAAGTTCATCGTTTATTCTTAAGTATAACATATTTTCCTACATCTGTTTATAAAATAATCCTAAAGAAAATGAGACCTGCGCGCATTTCGCACAGATCCCATTTTCCCGAATCTACTATTCTTTTCCGGTTCTGGTGTAAAAACTCAGCAGATAGATTCCACAGATTCCTACAATGGCGTAAATGATCCTGGAAAGCCAGGTCATACTGCCAAAGAGAAAGGATACCAGGTTGAAATTAAAGAAACCGATCAGGCCCCAGTTGATGGCACCGATGATGCTGATGGTAAGCGCTGTCGCGTCCATTGCTTTATTTCCCATGTTCCTATGCCTCCTTACACTTCCAAGTATGTGTTGAAAGAGACCAGACTATACATAAGGAATTTTTTACTGTTTCTCAATTTTTTCCAGAATTTCCTTTTCCTGTCCATCAAACAACAACGTCTGGTTATACCGGTAATACCGCTCACACTCATACTCGCCCAGGAACCGGACACTGTAAAATCCCATGTTCAGGCTGGTGATAAACACCACCATTTCCTGGCTCTGGCCAAAGGCCGCCTCCATAAAATCAAAAGCGTGCTCCAGCTGTTCGCCGCAGAGGTCAAACTGCGCCTCGTACTGGTCATTTTTCGCCGCAAATGCCTGGCTGACTCTCTCCCAGACCGCATCTGCCTCCGTGATATGGTCCGCACGCAGCTCCTTCACCAGACCCTCTAAGGTTTCCACCGTATCAAAAGTCAGATGGGCTTCCTTCCGGTCTAACAGCCCGGCCTCTTTCTTATATTTCCACTCCGCCTGGACACCAGCCAGAATGCCTTCCAGACGATCTAAGGCAGACGGATACTCCTGCTCGTCATAATTTCCCGGCTTCACGCCGCCAAAAAGCTTCTGTAACCGCTCCAGACGGTCCTCCATCATGGAAAGAGCCAGAAAACCGTCATTTAACTTGGCCGTCAGCAGACTGATGACGCTGAGCCTCTCATCAAATGGTGCTTTCTCCAGTTTATGGCACGCCTCTTCCCGGATCACGCCGTTTAAGATCTCATCCACCTGATAATCCCTCTGATACTTCTGATACAGTTCCAGATAATTGGCGAAATCTTTGGCGATCTGCGGGTACTGGATATACTGGCCGATCACGTCGCGGTCCGCCGTTTTTCCTAATTTCTCATAGACCTCCAGGAACCGGGACAGGTCTTCCCAGCCTCGCGGGGTGGCGAACCGTTTGCCGTCCACCGTCGTCTCGATCTTGCAGAAATTGCCCGGTTTGATGTCCAGATAAGAGCGGATGGCCGGATGGATCTGCACCTGCTCGGCGTACTCCTTCCACACCTGGTAATCCGGCTCCACATGGATCATTTTAATACGGTCTAAGGTGACCACGTCAAATTCCCGGACGGATTTGTTGTATTCCGGCGGATTTCCTGCTGCCACGATGATCCAGCCCTCCGGGATCGCATGGGTTCCGAAGGTCTTGCACTGCAAAAACTGGAGCATGGTCGGTGCCAATGTCTCCGACACGCAGTTGATCTCATCGATAAACAGGATTCCCTCCCGCAGCCCCGTAGACTCAATCTTGTCATAAATGGACGCCACAATCTCGCTCATGGTATATTCCGTCACCGACACCCGGCGGGCGTTGTAGATCTTTTCCTGGATAAAGGGAAGTCCGATGGCGCTCTGTCTGGTGTGGTGGGTGATGGTATACGCCACCAGCCCGATCTGGCATTCCTGGGAGATCTGCTCCATGATCTGGGTCTTGCCAACACCTGGCGGGCCGATGAGCAGCACTGGTCTCTGCCGGATGGCCGGGATCTCATAAGCCCCGTACCGGTCCTTCAACAGATACGCCTCAATGGTATCCTTAATTTCCTGTTTTGCACGTTTAATGTTCATAATCTGTCACATCCTCTTTGTCCAGAATTAATTTAATGGCCCAGTCCGGAACCGATTCATCCTGGTACTGATCCTTAATAAATACAAACGCCACATCGTAGGGCGGCATTTTCACCGGATATATGCCTTTTCCATCGGAAAAATACAACAGTCCCCGGAGCTTGGCAAATTCCCCCTGGTTCCGCAATCCATTCACATACTCGAACACCGGCCGGAAATCCGTTCCGCCCATGCCTTCGATGGTAAAATGTTCCATGTACGCCTTCATTTCCTCCTGGTCGGTGATTTTCACATCCGACCGGACCTGGTCGTCGCACTGGATGATGTGGATCCGCACCTTCTTAAAATAGCTCTCCGACTCGCTGAGCACCTGGTACGTCTCCTCCAGGAACCGGCGCACCAGTTCCCCGGAACAGGACATGGAAGTGTCGATGGCAATGACAAAATCCTCGATCCGGTACACTTCCTTGCTCTCCAGCGGCTCAATCAGGGGCATATTTCCGTAATGATTCATGCCATAGGTATAATAAATGTAGTCAAAAGAGTCCGGATCCACCTGCATTTCCTCTTTCATCACCGCAAACTTCCGTAAAAATGCCTTGTAGTCGTACCGCTCCCGGTTCTCCACCTGCACCTGCTCTAACAGGCCGGAATCGTCCTCATTCTGGCTGGTCTCCGTGGAGCGGGCTTCCATCTCCGTCTGCATTTTCTCCCGGTTGTCTTTCCATTTGCCCTGACGGGGAATGGCCTGGGATTTAGTCTGATCCTCGTACCACAGCTCATGGTCATCCACCAGGAATTCCGCCGTCATCCGCTCGTACTGCCGTTCATTTAGATTCATGTTTTGCAGAGCGTCATAGATTCCCTCTGCCGTCAGCACCGGCATCTGTTTTCCCAGACGCAGGTACAATTCCCGGCGGTAAGGTGACGGCGGTACGTGGACACATTTCTTATAAAGTCCGTCGATGACAGACTCCATGGCAATGTCACAGGCCAGATTCCAGTAATCTTTCGCCCGCTTTCCCCTGGTGTCCAGATGACAGAACAGACAGTGGAACACCATATGGAGAAATGCCCGGTTGATGCGGACTCTGCCCCGCTTGTACATGGCAAATACCCACTCTGGGCGGTAATAGATCACAAATCCGTCGGTTGCCACGGAAGGAATAGACGGATCTGCCTCGAAACCGAAGCTGCTGAGAGCAAGATCCAGGTAATGCATATTCAGATACAGTTCATTTCTAGCATTGGCAAAGATCTGGGTACAGAGATTGACCGTATCCAGTTCCTCCAGCTGCCGGTGTCTTGTTGGATCGATCATAACTGGAACCGCCTCCGTTTCACACTGCCCTGTTTCCGTTTCTGGTCCATCAGTTCACTGACCAGACTGCCACCAGGACCGTTAACCGCCAGGGAGATCACCTGCTCCAGTTCCTCCTGGGAAAATGAGATATGCTCCAGCAGCCAGCGGACTTCCTCCTGTGCGCCACGCTCCATAGCCTGGGATGCCGCTGCCACATTGTGGATTTTCACATACTCCTCATACTGGTTCTGATAGGTGCTCTCCAACTCATATGGGTACATCAGACGCCCCAGCGCCAGGCGGCACACCAGACTCTCCGGCTCCTGAACCTTCACATAAGGAAACAGGCTGTCATACTCCCGGAACTGGAACTGAGTGCGCACAAAGGCATTGCGGTACTGTTTGCCGCAGCCGTGGGTGTTGGTCACCAGAATTCTAGCTGGCGTGTTTTCCACCGCTTCCTCGAAAAAATCAGAGAATATCAACATTGCCTGGCCTTTTCCCACATAGGAAACCACCAGACTCTGCCGCAGCTCCATGAGAAGCTCCTTCATGCAGGATTTCTGGGTCTCATCCACATAGATCTTGATAGCTTCCACGCCAAAGCATCCGGTAAACACGCCTGCACCCCAGTCCATGGTGGTGCTGTATAGTTCTAAGGATTTTAAATTTTCACAGTTATAAAAGCCGTAAGCACCCACCTTTTTTAGGGTCTTGGGAAGTTTCAGATCTGTCAGGGCATTCCCGTTGACAATGGGAAACTCCTCCGGCTCTCCCTCGCCCCACCAGAAGGCGTCGCTTCGGTCTTCCGGCTCATAGTCCTCCTGTGCAGAGAAAATATAAGGTGCCAATTCTGTCACCGGCGTCCCTTTTATGTCCTCCGGAATCACGACCAGGCTGTCCAGTCCCCGGCACTCCAGGATGCGGATCCCTTCCATACCGCTCCGGTCGATGATAAGTTTACATAAATAGAGCATTATACAAGAATGTCCTCCAGATGTCTCTTTGGCACATAATGTACCTGATCCTGGTCACGGTAATATTTTACACTGCCGTTTTCCGGGATATCCACGATCTTCACGGTCTCCTTCGGTTTTCCAAGAGCCAGCACCAGCTCGATGGTGAAACGCTCGGTATCAATATGAAGGCTTTCTGCCAGCTTCGGACGGCGGATATTGGCCAGCATGCAGCCGCCGTAACCCATTTCCACCGCGCCTAACATCATGGTCTGGGAAGTGATTCCCACATCGATCTGCTTATTTTTGCCCAGGGTACTGTCGCAGAGCACAATGATATAGGCAGAAGGGCGTTCTCCCTCTTCCGGGCCGTCCCAGTCCGGCAGAGCCCCGGCCCAGCCAAGAGTCTCGAATACAGCCGCGCACTCCTCCGGTTTGGTCACCAGATGATATTTTAACGCCTGGGAATTGGCGGTGGACGCCGTCATCCGCGCCATATCAGCCAGATCTTTTAATTCTTCCTCAGAAATCCGGATGTTCTCATAGAATCTCCGGTAAGAACGACATTTGTAAACTAGATCTTTTAACATTGCATTTCCTCCTATTAAAATACAATCGGTGAAACCGCGTTCTGCAGCACTTCCACGATGCTCCATCCGGCGATCTCCGCCGTCTTCGAATAAATATTCAGCACCGCTTTCACACCCACTTCTTCCACTTCTGTCTCGATGATATAGTCATCCCCTTCCATGCCAGGCACACTGTTGATGTGATACTCCAGCTTTTCCGGTCCCACAGACGCCAGGGCAGTGGCCACAGACACATTCACCTTGGTTGGCAGAATGGCGATGGCGTCTTTGCTGCTTCCCATGAAAACCTCTTTCTTTTCTGTCTCATGTAACAGATTTTCTTCAAAAAGTGGTGTATTCTGCAGGGATTTCGGCCCCTTATAAGAAGTCATCTTCGTCTTCGCCTGTCCCATCAAGGAAATGGTCCGCAGAACGTCAAATCCACCAACGGCTCCCGAAGCGATATGTACCCGCGTTCCATGCTCTTTGGCAGTCGCTTTTACCTGCTCCAAAAATGCCGCATCCGCAAAGGCCCCGATGGAGATCACCACCAGATTGGCCCCGCCAGCCAGAATCGTCTCCGCACAGTCTTTCACCGCCGCCACAGACGCCGCCTCCGCCACATAATCTGGCTTTAGCGCCATCAAAGCATCGATATTGTCACATTTGACACATCCCAGCTTTTCCGCCAGCGCTGCTGCTTTTTCTTCGCTTCTTCCCAATACACCAACTACCTCATACTCCGGCAAAAACCCATTTAGATAAGCGTCCGCCACAATATTGTTCAGTTTTCCACACCCTAACAGGGCAAGTCGTTTCTTTTCCACAAGTTTTCTCCCCTCATTCACTTTTTTATCAGGAATACCTCCTGCTCAATGACCTTTTTCGTAGTCAGAATCCGGTCGATCAACGGCTGCAATAACAGTTCTTCCGCCTGTTTCAACTTCTCCCATGACGATTGTTCCATATCTGTCCCATATTCCAGATACCGGTCAAACTGCTCTGCATCCATGAAAAGAGGCTGTAATTTTGGAAATACGTGTTCCCGGATATGTTTGAAGATCCGCACGCCGCCGTAGTCCAGATCACCGGTGTGATAATATTCCACTCCGACTGCACACTCCTCAATTTTTGCTAATCCAGGAGACTGCACCATGTCCTGCTCTCCCCGTTCCAGCACCTCTTCCAATTTCTGCAGAAACTCCCGCTCCAGCGGAGAGAAAAATCCATGGCAGAACAGGATCAGCGTCCCTTTTTCATATGGCATATAGGCAAAATTCGCCTTGTTTTCCACCGTAATAACCTTTTTGATCTCCTGTTTTCCACAGATTTTTGAAGATTTCAACGTCTCTGTGGTCAAGATCACGCCGCCAGGCATTTTCCCCAGATCCACCACCTGATGATCCGGCTGCTCCAGCTTTAAATCTCCTTTCACTGCCAGCTCCTGGGAATAATCCGTCAGGTAAAGCTGTTCTAAGACCTGACGGTCGTTCATGGTGTCTTCCACCATAGGGTGATATTTCTTCGCAATGCAGATCACCCTGGACTGTAGCTGATCTTTAAACACTTTAGAGCCTCTGGTCTTTGCATCTGTCAGGGCGTAACTGCTGAAGATCCGGATAAAGGTAGGCTCCGTCAGCTTCTCCAGCGCATTCAGACACTGAAACAGCAGTTCTCCATGCTTTTCCAGATTTTTTAAGGATTTTCCCCGATGGATCTGGTCAGACAGCTCTCCATAATAGTCCTTTAACCAGGAACTTTCTGCCTCTGCGGCGTAAGTCTCCACTAACTTTAGATCTGCCGCCTGCTCTGACCGCACCCGCTGAAGTTTCGGAATGCGGCCAGCCATCTCATAGATCCGTGGCATCTGCTCCAACTGATACTGGACGTACTCCATGTCCGCCCGGCCGCCCATCCATTTCACCTTAATAAGCTTCTGCTCTTCCAGTTCCCTGGCTTCTTTTAGCAGATCACTGCGCCCATAGGTATCGTAATCCTTCTGCTGAATCTTCATTTTCCGGCTTCCCACCGGATCGTCCTTTTCCCAGTCGCTGCTGTGTTCCTCATGCTTCTGGAGAATCATGTCCAGAAGGTTATACTTCTTCTCCATCCTCATCACCACTGATATCCTGCTTCAACTGATCAAATTCCTTCTTCTCAAACTCCTGAATAGAAATGGCCTTCTTGTTCGGATTGGCAAATACAAAGATCTTGTCCACCGTCTCCAGATAGTTCTGGATCTTATCGTTGGTGGCACTGATCAGCGCCTGGAAGCCCAGACCTCGGATCAGCTGGATACAGCTTGCCACCTTCTCCGCGTCCATCTTGGAAAATGCCTCGTCCAGCACCACCAGACGGATGGTCGGGTTCCGCTGTAATCCTGGTTTCAGATCGATCTTATAGGCCTGTGCGAAGCTAGCAAGCAGCGCTACGTACAACGGGTTCTGGCCCTCTCCACCGGAATTTTTCTTGATCATTTTGCTCAAGCCGATCTTGATGGTCTCGTCCTCATTCTGGATTAACTGCTGCATATCGAAGGAGAGATACGTCCGGTAATCGGCGTATTTGTCCATGTTCCGTTTGGCCTCTTCCATCTCCTCCGGTGTCGCGTTCTCCGGTGGGATGAAAATGTTGATCAGGTCGTTGATCATGGCTCCGTAATGGTTCTCGTGCTCCATGGTGAACATATTTAACTGGTTGTCCAGACCGATGTCCAGATCCGACGGATTCACCTCCAATGCCTCGTCCATGAACATATCGTAATACTGGCCGTCAGAGCCCTTATTTTTGCCAATATAGAACTGGTATTTATCTTTACCGAAATCCAGACGGCTGATGATCTTATTTAATTCGTCCTTCCGCATCAGGGCATCCTTGATGGCGCTCCGGATCTTGTACATGAAGTCATCTTTGAAATGCTCCACCGCCGTCTTGGCCTGCTCCGCCGCCCGCTTCCGGTACTCATCCAGACTGTCAAAATTCAGACTATCGTACAGTTCCTGATAGTCCTCATTTTCTTCCGTAGTTGGGGAGAAATTCCGGTTCTGGTATGCCCGCAGATATTCCGTCCGCATACCCACCAGCTTATTCATTTCCACGACCCGTTTTTCCTCTGACCTGGTCATTTTTCCAAGGAATTCTGACCGCAGCACATCGAAACGCAATGGTTCCACAGTTCCATTTCCCGCAGCCGCCTGAATTCTCCGCTTCTCGGCCCGTTCTTTTAACAGTTCCTGTAGGCCCTCTTCCCTGGTCTCGTCCTTTTGCAGGTTCCGCTCCTTCTCGATTAAGCGCTCCTGGATGGCGATTCCATTTTTCTGCTCGTCCTCCATGTCACGCTCCAGATCATGGACGGTCTTCTGCTGCTGACGCTGAACCTCTTTCCGCTGTTCCCGCAGATCCAGAATCGCTTTACGCTCTTTCTCCCAGGCTTCCACATTCTGGGATTTCACCTGCTCGATCTTGGCTTCCAGACGCTTCTTCTCCGCCGCTTTGTCCCGATAGGAATCCATATCCTGTTTCCATTCCATGTAAACGGAAGACTCCTGACTTAAATATTCCAGGGTCAGCACACGTTCTGCCTCTTTCACCACATCCTGAAGCGGTTTCTGCTTCTCATCCAGATCCGCGATCTCTTTCTCCAGCAGCTTGATTCGCTGACGAAGACTGTTCTTGCCAATATACGCAAATTTCGTATAGTTCGCCGGATTAATATGCTGGATCCGGTAGTTGTGGTACAGCACGCAGTCCTTGGTGATACCAATCCGGCATTTCCGCAGCTCGTCGATATCGGAACATTTCACCACTTTTCCAAGAAGAAAATCCACATAGGCCCGGACGTAATCCCGGCTGGTCTCCACCTCTTCTGCCAGGGCATTGTCAAGCACCTGATGGCTGTCCGCCAGAACACGCTCTGTATCCAGGACTGCCACCTGGTAATATTTTTCCTTGTCCAGTTCCTGATAAATCTTCATGGCTGTGCGGGCGTACTTTGGCTCTACGATCAGGGACAGCTTGTTATTGGCCATATAGCCTTCCACCGCGTTGCGCCATTTCTCATCCCGGATATCTAAAAGGTCCGCCAGAATCTCCACGGACACACTCTTGCCTGTCTCCTGGTACAGACGGTTCTGTAAAATGGTCCGCGCCTCATCCAGTTCTCTCGGATACGCCTTGTTGCCGATCTTTAACTGCTCTAACTCTTCCACTGCCTGGGCACGGCTCTTCTTAAACTGGCGGATCTCGCTCTGGGCCTCCTGCTGCTGCTTGGCCACATCCTTGCGCTGTTCCTCCAATCCATGTTTCAGCCGTTCCAGCACTTCCCCGGAAATGGTTCCCCTGGCGAACTCGTCAATATCCCACAGCACCCGGTTAGAAACACTGTCCTCCTCTTCCCAGGCTTTTAACGCCGCGGCAGTCTGCTCCCAGCGGGCTTTGCTGCTGGCCAGACGTTCCACCAGCTGATTTAAGGATGCTAACTGCTCCTTTAACTGCTCATAACCGGTCATGGAAATCTGCCGCAGCAGTTCCTCTTCCTGGTCTGTCAGATCCTTGATCTCCTGCTCCCGCATTTCCATGTCATCCAGGGCTTTTTTGCGTGTTTCCTCGTAAGCCTGATACTTAGTCTGGCTCTCGCTGGCTAAGAGACGGTCCTGCAAAATATCCAGTTTTGCCGCGTAATAGCCGTAATCACCCATCTGGGTCTTAATGCCTTCCACCACACGATGCTGGTCGCAGATTTCCTTCAGGCGCGCGATCTCCTTGCAGGTATCCTCGATTTTCTTACGCATCCGGCCATATTCCATGACGCTTAACTGCATATCCTCGATATGGATGTCCTGCTCCATACAGATGTATTCTTTTACAAATTCTTCCAGCTTGATGTTCATACGGAACGGAATCGCACGCTTAAACAGCAGCGGAAATTTCTCTGCGTCCAGTCCACCTAAATAGATATCATAAAGCTGTTTGCGGAACCGCTCATTGTGGGAACCATAATAATAGTCCTCTTTGGCAAAATTCTGCAATAACCAGGCTTTTATCTCATCGGTGGACATGGTTCTTGCAGATCCGTCCACACAGTAATGGT
>CAKRWX010000003.1 GCA_934418055.1 uncultured Lachnospiraceae bacterium | reverse complement strand
ACCCGGCAGCTGTGATCTATGACGCAGTTGCAGCGGCAAAATCCAGAAATGCCGATGTGCTGATCTGTGATACTGCAGGACGTCTTCACAATAAGAAGAACCTGATGGAAGAGTTAAAGAAGATCAACCGGATCATTGATAAGGAGTATCCGGACGCATACCGGGAGACTCTGGTGGTATTAGATGGTACCACGGGTCAGAACGCATTATCCCAGGCAAAGCAGTTTATGGAAGTAGCAGATGTAACCGGTATTATCCTGACAAAGCTGGATGGAACAGCGAAGGGTGGAATCGCAGTGGCGATCCAGTCAGAGCTTGGTATTCCGGTAAAATACATTGGAATCGGTGAGAAGATTGATGATCTTCAGAAATTTGATGCAGAAGCATTTATTCATGCGTTATTCAACGTAGAACATCAAGAATAAGTACACAAAGAGGACCCGCAAAGGAGAAAAAATTATGATGACATTAGAGAGCTTTGAAGAGGCATCAGAGGCAGTCAGCAAGGTAACTCAGGAGACAAAACTGGTATACAGCGAGTATTATTCTTCCCAGACCGGCAACAAGGTTTATTTTAAACCGGAAAATATGCAGTATACAGGCGCTTATAAAGTAAGAGGCGCTTACTATAAGATCAGCACCTTATCAGAGGAAGAGAAACAGCGTGGCCTGATCACGGCTTCCGCAGGAAACCATGCACAGGGCGTGGCATATGCGGCAAAATTAGCAGGAATCCCGGCAACCATCGTGATGCCGACTCCAACTCCACTGATCAAGATCAACCGCACCAAAGGCTACGGTGCAGAAGTGGTACTGGCTGGTGATGTGTTTGACGAGGCCTGTGAGTACGCTTATAAGCTGGCAGAGGAGAGAGGACTGACCTTCGTTCATCCATTTAACGATCTGGCAGTGGCGACTGGTCAGGGAACCATCGCCATGGAGATTATCAAGGAACTGCCAACTGTGGATTATATCTTAGTTCCAATCGGCGGCGGCGGCTTATGCGCTGGTGTTTCTACTCTGGCCAAGCTGTTAAATCCAAAGATCAAGGTGATCGGTGTAGAGCCAGCAGGTGCCAACTGTATGCAGGAATCCTTAAAGGCAGGTCATGTAGTTGCTCTTCCAACCGTGAACACCATCGCAGATGGTACTGCAGTAAAATGCCCTGGCGATAAGATTTTCCCATATATCCAGGAAAATGTAGATGAGATCATCACTGTAGAGGACAGCGAATTAATCGTAGCGTTCCTGGATATGGTAGAGAACCACAAGATGATCGTGGAGAACTCCGGTCTTTTAACCGTAGCAGCTCTGAAACATCTGGACGTGAAGAAGAAAAAGATCGTTTCCGTATTAAGCGGCGGCAACATGGACGTGATCACCATGGCTTCCATCGTTCAGCACGGCCTAATCCAGAGAGACCGTGTATTTACCGTATCCGTTCTGCTTCCGGACAAGCCAGGCGAGTTGGCGAAGGTATCTTCCTTACTGGCTGAGCAGAAGGGCAATGTCATCAAGCTGGAGCACAACCAGTTCGTCAGCATCAACCGAAGCGCGGCAGTGGAACTGCGGATCACTCTGGAGGCTTATGGAACCGATCACAAGAATATGATCGTGAAAGCGTTAAAGGATGCCGGATATCGCCCAAAGCTGGTTCAGACCACAGGAACCATCTAGCAGAATGGGGGCTTAGGGGATGAAGTACGCGGAGATAAAAAACGCTGTAGAAAACAACCTGAAATACTTCCTGAAATGGACGTTCTTGTCGATCCTGATCGGCTGTGCAGGCGGTCTGATCGGCGGTGTATTTGGTCTGGCAATCAAGAAGGCAGCAGGATTTTTTGGAAGCTGTCATTGGCTTTTATATCTGCTCCCGGTGTCCGGATGCCTGATCGTGTGGCTGTACCGGACGTTTCATGAGGAGGGAAACCGGGGGACCAATATGGTTCTGGATTCCATCTCCTCAGATGCCAGCATTACTCCGGCGACAGGACCATTGATCTTTATCAGCACGGTGTTGACTCATCTGACCGGAGGCTCTGCTGGACGGGAGGGCGCAGCGCTTCAGCTTGGAGGCAGCATCGGAAGTCTGATCGGTAAGGCACTGCATCTGGATCAGAGAGATTTAAAAATTGCAGTTATGTGCGGAATGAGTGGCTGCTTTGGAGCCTTGTTTGGAACACCTTTAGCAGCGGCTGTGTTCTGTATGGAAGTGATCAGCATTGGTGTCATGTATTATGCAGCATTCGTTCCATGCCTGTTTTCTTCCCTGATCGGTGCGGGAATTTCAGGAAAACTCGGATTGTCTGCAGAACATTTCACGATTGTGGAGATTCCGGAATTTGGATTAAAACCGGCGGTCCTCATCATCGTTCTTGGGATTTTATGCGCGCTTATCAGCATGACGTTTTGTGTATTTCTTCATGAGGCGGAACACTGGTATCGCAGATTTTTTAAGAATCCTTATATCCGGATACTGGCAGCCAGCCTGATCCTGATCGGGTTGACGCTGGTTACAGGTACGAGGGATTACAATGGAAGCAGTATGGGACTGATCGAGCAGGCCATCGAAGGACATGTACCATATGAAGCATTTTTCTTAAAAGCTGTGTTTACAGCAGTAACTCTTGGGGCAGGCTATAAAGGCGGAGAGATTGTTCCGACACTGTGTGTGGGAGCTACTTTTGGCTGTGCAGTGGGAATGTTATTGGGATTTTCTCCATCTCTTTGTGCAGCCTGCGGTATGATCGCGCTGTTTGCAGGTGTTACGAACTGCCCGGTATCCAGCATTCTGATCGCATTTGAAATGTGTGGATTTGAAGCAATGCCTTATTTTGCACTGGCCGTGGCAGTCAGCTTTACCCTGTCCGGATATTATGGACTGTATAAGAGCCAGAAATTTATCTATTCAAAGACCCGTACGGAATTTATCAATCGGAAAGCTAATTAGGATCATTTGCGGATGTTGATCGAAAATCGTTGTTTTTGTGCAAACTGTTGGATTTTATGGAAAGCTGTGATATAATGAGCGCAAGAGAGCCATAGGGAGCTTGCTCACTTTTGGCGAACGGCGAAGTGATTGAGTGATGAAATCACGATATACTACGCACAAAAGCACCAGGAGGGTGATGCGATCATGATGGTAGAGCTTGGAAGAATGAAACGCCAGACCATAGAGGAACTCTGTAAGGAGAATAATGAGGTGTTGGTACGCGGCGCAGTGGACGGCACCATTGGCCGTGTGTGGGTACCGCAGCTTGGCAATTCCTCATATTGTCTGATTGTCGTTGGAGACTTTGCGTATCTCATGGGACTTCCGCCTAAAGGAGAGCGGGCGCTGGATCTGAAGACCCAGATTTATCAGTCTGCGTCTAAGGCGTATATTTACCCGCAGAACGGACGCTGGGAGGACTGGTTGGAAGAAGAGTTCATGGGCCAGACCCGTCTGGTCAGCCGTTATGCTCTGCGGAAGGACGAGCATCACTTTGATTCCGGGCTGTTAAAGCAGTACATTGAGTCAGTTCCCAAGGGAATCCGGATCAAGCGGATCGATGACCGGCTGTATCATCAGGCGTTGAAAGAAGAGTGGAGCCGGGATCTGTGCGCGAACTTTGAGGATGAGAAGCATTTCCAGGAGAAAGGCTTTGGCTATGTGGCCTTAAAGGGCCGGGAGCTGGTGGCAGGCTGTTCCGCTTATGGAGCCAGCGAAGGCATGATGGAGATCGAGGTAGATACCAGAAAAGATTTCCGAAGACAGGGACTGGCTCTGGCATGCAGCGCGGCATTCCTGCTGGAAAGTCTGGAAAAGGGCATTATCCCCAACTGGGACGCAGTGAACCTGCAGTCTGTGGGACTGGCAGAGAAGCTGGGTTATGTTTATGACCGGGAATATCAGGTGTACCAGTTAAGAGAGATGGAAGAGGAGTAAGATCTTCCAGAATACATTTCTTGAAATTGGCATAAAAATAAGATTGAAAAAGAACGCATGGTGCGGTATAATAGCCGTAACAAAAGAAGCCTGCTTGGCAGGAGTTGTAATTCCTGGGGTGTTCGACACTCTTACTCACTTTGAACCTACATTTTGACATAAGGGATTCCTATATTTTCTGGTGGATGTCAGGCCTCCTTCGAGTGGAAGGCAGAAGTCAGAGTGCGGTTACCCACCTAGCAACGGCTAGGCGTCAAATAGTAAGAAACGGCATTTTGGGATTACAAAAGATAAAAGCAGCGAGAAATCGCTGCTTTATCTTTTATAAAGAAAAATAAAAGGATTGGACAACGGATGAATGAACACAAATTTCGAGAGTATATTTATTGGGGAGTGACGGCGGTTTCTGTGATTGTCTGCTGTATTCTGGTAGCCATGATATTTTTGCGCTGGAATACGGTCCGCGCTGCTATTCATTCTGTGAATGTGATTCTGGCACCGATTACCTATGGAGCGATTCTGGCGTATCTGCTGACACCGGTGTACAATACGATCCGGAAAGTGACGGAAGGGCTGTTGGCATTGGTCATAAAGGATCAGAAAAACCGGAACAAGTACACCAGAACTCTGGCAACTGTTGGCAGCCTTGTGTTTCTTGGGGTGGTAGTTGTGGGACTGATTTCCATGATCATTCCGCAGTTGTGGGTCAGCATTTCCGGAATCATCAATTCCATTCCGGCCTTTGCCCAGACCGTATCCCAGTGGATCGAAGAGACTTTCGCTAATAATCCTGAGGTGGAGAGTACGGTTATGGGAATTTATAACCAGGCCATGGAGAAGCTGATCTCCTGGACCCAGTCCACCGCAGATCTGATTCCTAATATTGAGCGGGTGGTGACCGGACTTTACACCGGTGTGATTAATGTGATCGCATGGTTAAAGAATGTGTTGATCGGCGTGATCGTGATGGTATATCTTTTAAATATGAAGGAACTGTTGTGCGCCCAGGCGAAAAAGATCGTGTATGGCCTTCTCCCGGTGACGGCAGCCAATAATGTGATTGAGCGGTTCCGGTTTATCCACCAGATTTTTGGCGGATTTATCATTGGAAAATTGATTGATTCCCTGATTATCGGTATCTTGACCTTCATGGTTATGAGCTTTTTACAGATGCCGTATACGTTACTGATCAGCGTGATCATCGGCGTGACTAATGTGATTCCGTTCTTCGGACCATTTATCGGAGCAGTTCCCAGTGCGCTTTTGCTTTTATTAGTCAGTCCAAAGCAGTGTATCTGGTTTTTAGTGATGATCCTGGTGATCCAGCAGTTCGACGGCAATATTTTGGGCCCTAAGATTTTGGGAAATACCACAGGACTCTCCAGTTTCTGGGTATTGTTTTCCATTCTGTTCTTTGGCGGGCTGCTAGGACCTCTGGGCATGATCATCGGAGTTCCGTTATTTGCGGTGATTTACCGGTTGGCAGCAGATTTTATTGAAGGAAATCTGAGAAAGAAACACCTTTCTGAGAAGACGGTGGACTATAACGGACTGGATCATATTGAGGATACGAAAAATATTTATAAGAAAGAAAAGTAACGAGGCATATCAACAGGCAGACAGAGATGACAGACAGATTTCAGCGGGGTGATAGAATGAAAATGATGGGAAACAAAGGCATGGAAACGAACCATCAAAACGTGATGCTTGGCTGGATGGCTGGAATGATTTTGCTGGTAGCTGCGCTGGTGCTTTTTATCCTGTTCCATGAACCGGAACCGGATGGAATCACCAGAGCGGCTGCTTATAAAGCGGCGGCTCTTGCGGTGACTTCCTATTCCGATTGTGTGGAGGAAGCAGACCAGAAGCCGTCCTTTTTTTCTGCCCAGGAGCAGGGCAGATGGTACATAAAATATGCGGATTATCTGTACCGCCATGGTCTTCTGGATCAGGAACAGCTGGCTGCAGACCAGAAAACAGCAGAAGGACGATTGACTTATGGTGAGGCAGAGGCGCTTTTGGAGGCCATCTCAAAAGAACGGGGACTGGAAGATACCTTTTCGCAGCTTCATTTCCGGCCATCGGCAAAAAAGATGGAAAAAACGATTCCAGAGGAGAGCTGGTGGACGGCCTATGAAGGACTGCTGGCTGGCGATGCAGAAAGTGCCGTTGAGTCTGCGCAGCTTGTGATCTATGGAACGCCGGAGAATATCCGGGGCGGCAAGTCCTGGACGGCCTATACCGATCAGGGTGAGTTTGGATTTGAAGGTCTGGTGATGGACACGTACATCGACCGGAAGATCCAGGTATGCAAACGTGGCAGCGAGATCATACGGATCGTGGAAGAGGTATCGTCTGAGGTTGTATACAAAAATACCTGGATTGCTTCTGTGGAGCAGGATGGCAAGACATTTTCCGGCTATGTAGGAAGAGTGAAACGGGATTTCAACGCGAAAAAGAAGCTGGGGGACGAGACGGGATTTGAAAACCAGGTGGCGGATCTTTATCTCAATGGCGGAAAAGTAGAAAAAATTGTTCTGAAGGAAGAGCGGATCAGTGGGAAAATTCTTGCGGTGAAGGAGGATTCCATTGAAGTGGAGGGATACGGAACTGTTCCTATGGATGAAGATTTCCAGGTTTACCGCCTATATGGGGATTTTGCCAGAAGAACCATCAGTGATCTGTTGGTCGGTTATGATGGGCTGGAATTTGCGGTGGCGGATGGGACGCTATGCGCGGCGCTGTTGAATCATCCATTTGACGCAGATTCTATCCGTGTGCTGATTATGGATGACGACTTTCAGACAGCGTTTCATTCACAGATTACGCTGGAATTTTTAAGCAGTGGAACGTACCGGACAGAGGAGAAATCTTATGATTTTGCAGAAGGAGAGACGCTGACCATCACCCCGGACAGCGATCTGTTCCAGAAGGGAAGAGTTATCTTTGAACCGGTGGATCAGGAGAAAGGAATCCGGGTGACCTCCATGAGCCGGAGCTATGGGAACCCGGTGTATACAGGACGGCTGGAGATCAGCCGGGAAGACGGCGGCCTGGTGCTGGTTAATGAACTGTATCTGGAAGATTATCTGAAACATGTGGTGCCAAGTGAGATGCCGGTCAGCTATGAGAAAGAGGCCCTGAAAGCCCAGGCGGTCTGCGCCAGAACCTATGCGTATCGGCAGATTCAGGGAAACTCGTATAAGGAATACGGTGCCCACGTGGATGACAGTACCCGGTTCCAGGTGTATAACAACTTAGAGACCAGCCAGGTATCGGATGCGGCGGTCACAGAGACGTATGGGAAAATTTTAATGTATCAGGGCAGTCCGGCGGAGGCATTCTATTTTGCCACATCCTGTGGCCATACCACGGACGGAACCATCTGGGGCGCGTCTTTGTCCAGCGTTCCGTATCTGAAGGGAGTGGCGGTCCGGGCTGGCGGCGGTCAGCTGGATCTGACTGATGAGGATACCTTTGCTTCCTTTATTAAGTCGGCAGCTTCTGGCTATGAGTCTGGCTATGCCATGTACCGCTGGACCACAACCTGTACCAGCAGCCAGCTGGAGCAGAAGATCAGTGGAATCGGCTCCATCACCAACGTGGAGGTAACCAAACGTTCCACAGGCGGAATTGCAGTGGAATTACAGGTGACGGGAACAGAAGGGGTGAAGACGGTCAGTACGGAAAGCCAGATCCGTGCTACATTGGGAAATCCAGAACTGGTAATAAAAAAACAGGATGGCCAGACTCTGACAGGATGGTCATCCCTTCCAAGCGCATTTTTGACGGTGGAAAAAAAGAAGACCGCCGAAGATGGCGTAGTTACCTTTACCATCTACGGCGGCGGATATGGCCACGGTGTGGGCATGAGCCAGAATGGAGCCCAGGCCATGGCGAAAAATGGAAAAACTTATGAACAGATCCTGCAGTTTTTCTTTACTGGAATTGAGATCCAGTCGCTGAGTATAGAGTAACATTCAGCCGCCGGCATATGCGGCGGACTGGATGCAAGGTGCCAGTGGATGACAGACAAATATTAACGGCGATACAGGTAAACGGGAAGGCCATTTTCCATCACACGGTCTGGTTCTCCCTGAATCAGCGGAAGCGCATAGGTCATAAATTCCGGACCGATGTCGGTTCCGTGGCTGGTGATCCAGGACAGCGGGAATTTCTTCTCTTTATTGCAGATTTCATTGACGTCTTCCAGGACGTACTCCAGCTTATAAGGAGCATCGGAACTGCGTTTCATGGAAATCATCATGCCGGTGGCTCCGTTTAATGCCTTGGCAACGCCAACGGCACCTGCGTGGGCAGCTTCTTCAATATCTGTAAGAGAGGCAACCATGCCAGAGCAGCGCTGGGAGACATTTAACTCTACGGAACGTGCTTTTACGCCGAAGGTGCTGCGGACGTAATTTTCCAGCACTTTGCCGCAGCCAGCTAACATTTTGTGGCCAAAGGTATCTAAGGCAGTGGCATCGGTGTTGTACTCGCAGATGAAACGGCCGCCTGCGTCAGAGATTCCCTCGGAGACACAGACAACCACGTTTGGCTGTTTGTGAAGGGCATTGGTTAAATCCTTAGAAAATTCCTGTAAGTCAAAGTCGGACTCTGGCAGATAGATCAAAAGTGGATTGTCAAGCTCATGTTTGCGGGCCAGAACACTGGCGGCAGTCAGCCATCCGGCGTGACGTCCCATGATTTCAACGATGGTTACAGCCGGTTTCTGGTAGACAGAGGCATCCAGACAGATTTCCCGGACGGTGGAGGCCACATATTTGGCAGCGCTTCCATAGCCAGGAGTATGATCGGTCAGTACCAGGTCATTGTCGATGGTTTTCGGAATACCGATAAAACGGATGGAGCTGTTGTGCTTCTCGGCGTACCGGGATAATTTGCTAACAGTGTCCATGGAGTCGTTGCCGCCGATGTAGAGGAAGTATCCGATGTTTAAAGCCTCTAATTTTTCAAAAAGAGTCGGATAAAATGGGGAAGATAAGTCCTCTGGAAGCTTATAACGGCAGGAGCCCAGATAAGCAGCAGGAGTATGCTTTAATAATTGTAAATCGGAATCGCTTAAGGTTTCGGACAGATTTTCATAGTCGTCTTTTAAGAAGCCTTCGATGCCATTGTGCATACCGTATACACAACCGATCAGATCCGGATAGCGTTTTCCTTCCGTGATGACGCCGTAAAGGCTGGCGTTGATAACTGCGGTAGGGCCGCCGGACTGGCCGACAATGATGTTCTTCATATTGCAATGTTCTCCTTTGCAAGGTGGTTTATATTTTTGTTTATCATTGTAGCGGATTTTGGGGAAGATGGCAAGACTAATATAAAAAGGAAAATAAACAGACCGCCGGAAGATGGCTTCATACGGCGGCCTGTGTAAAAAAGGGGAGGATAAGTATTTGATCTTCTCTGGTGTACATTGGTAGTATGGGTCTGTTTGGACCGGATTATACATAAGGAGGGAAAATGATTTCGTTGGAGAAACAGCTGGAGGAATATCAGCCATACAATGAGCAGGAAGAAAAAGATCTGGCATTGATCCAGAAATTGCTGGCACAGGAACCGGACATTTTTGATCGTTCCTGCCTTTTTGCCCATATGACTGCCTCTGCTTGGGTGGTGAACCGGGAAAAAACAAAGGTGCTGATGGCATATCATAAGATTTATGATTCCTGGGCCTGGTTAGGCGGACATGCCGATGGGGAACGGGATCTTTTAAAAGTGGCATTAAAAGAAGTGAGAGAAGAAAGCGGCGTGGTTCATGTGCGGCCCCTTCTGGACACCCCATTTTCCATCGAGATTTTAACGGTGGATGGGCACGAAAAACGGGGCAGCTATGTTTCTTCCCATCTGCATCTGAATGTGACGTATCTTTTGGAGGCAGATGAGACGGATCCCCTGCGGAAAAAAGAAGACGAGAACAGCGGTGTGGCATGGTTTGGCTTAAAAGAAGCGGTAGAAGTCTCTACGGAACCCTGGTTTCAGAAGCGGGTTTATGGGAAACTCAATGAAAAGCTTGTAAAAATTCCGTTGCAAAATTAATGGACTTGTTATATACTAATATGGATTTGTAATCTGTAGACAAATATTATTATTGAAAGAAAAGGATGGATAGATATGGCATTATTAGAGACCTGGCGTAACTTAGCCTACGGTGAGGGACTGGACGAGCAGAAGAGAGAAGAACTGTGGTCTGGTTATTTTCAGATTGAGAAAGGCATCTACGAGAAGATCCTTTCCAACCCAACTCAGGTGATTGAGGGAACCGTGAAGGAACTGGCTGAGAAGTTTGACACCGAGATCCTGATCATGACCGGATTCTTAGACGGAATCAATGAGAGCTTAAAGGGATATGAGAATCCGATCGATACTATGGAAGAAGATACAGTTGTGAAGATCGAGATCGACCCAGAGAAGCTTTACTATAATATGGTAGAGGCAAAGGCTGACTGGTTATACAACCTTCCTATGTGGGATCAGATCCTGACAGAGGAGAAGAGAAAAGAACTGTACAAGACACAGAAGGCTTCTGGAACCATCGTGAAGGGGCCAAAGATCGGAAGAAACGATCCATGTCCATGCGGCAGCGGTAAGAAGTACAAAAAGTGCTGCGGAAAGAATATCTAAGACTGAACCGGAAGCAGAGCCATCGTTAAGATGTCCTCTGCTTTTGTGTTGCCAGGCGGAATGCGCGGGACGGATTTCGCTTCTGGTGCCAGACAGAGGATCTGGCGGAGAGGAGAGGAAGATGGACGCATACAGCAGTTTTGCTTCTGTTTATGACCAGTTCATGGACAATGTTCCTTATGAGGAGTGGGCAGAGTATCTTACTGGCCTTTTAAAAGAATACCAGGTGAATGACGGACTGGTTCTGGATCTTGGCTGCGGCACAGGAAGCCTGACAGAGATCCTGGCGAAGAAGGGGTATGATATGATCGGAATTGATAATTCCGAGGACATGCTTCAGATGGCCATGGAAAAACGGGCGGATTCCGGACTGGATATTCTGTATCTGCTTCAGGATATGCGGGAATTTGAACTTTACGGCACCGTGGCTGCTGTAGTCAGCATCTGTGATTCCATGAACTATCTGACGGATTATGAGGATCTGGTGGAGACCATGCGGCTGGTCAATAACTATCTGGACCCGAAGGGCGTCTTTATTTTTGATATGAATACTGTTCACAAGTACCGGGATCTGATTGGTGACCGTACCATTGCGGAAGCCAGGGACGAGTGCAGCTTTATCTGGGATAATGATTATGACCCGGAGACGAAGATCAACGAGTATGACCTGACCCTGTTTATTCAGGAAGAAGAGGATCTGTACCGGAGATTCGAAGAGACTCATTACCAGAAAGCCTATGAGCTGGAAGAAGTGAAACAGGCTATCCAGGAGGCTGGCATGGAATTTGTGGCGGTTTATGACGCGTTTACGCACAAAGAACCGGATGAGAACAGTGAACGGGTGTATTTTGTAGCAAGAGAACAGGGAAAACATTGGTAATATAATTACGAAAAGGAGAATTTATGGCAGATTATATCATTCGCGCAACTGCAGCGGACGGACAGATCCGCGCGTTTGCATCCACAACCAGAGATCTGGTGGAAGAGGCGAGAAAAGCGCACAACACCAGTCCGGTGGCAACGGCAGCTTTGGGACGTCTCTTGACAGCAGGAGGCATGATGGGCTCTATGATGAAAGGTCCAGACGATCTTTTAACCATCAAAATCCAGGGTGACGGCCCGATGGAAGGACTGACGATCACAGCTGATTCCAAGGGCGATGTGAAGGGTTATGTATTTAATCCAGATGTGATGCTTCCTCCAAACGCCAAAGGAAAATTAGATGTGGGCGGCGCTTTGGGCGTCGGTGTGTTAAGCGTGATCCAGGACATCGGCTTAAAAGAGCCATATGTAGGCCAGACCATTCTGGTGACTGGAGAGATCGCGGAGGATCTTACCTATTATTACGCAACTTCTGAGCAGACCCCGTCTTCTGTAGCGCTGGGTGTTCTGATGAATAAAGACAATACCGTATGCCAGGCAGGCGGATTTATTATTCAGCTGATGCCAGGAGCATCCGAGGAGATCATTTCCAGTCTGGAGAAGAAGCTGGGCGAGATCTCTTCCGTGACAACTATGTTAAATCAGGGCATGACACCGGAAGATATCCTGAAGCTGATCTTAGGGGATATGGGACTGGAGATCACAGACCGCATGGATACCCGGTTCTACTGTAACTGCAGCAAGGAGAGAGTGGAGAAGGCTCTTGTCAGCATCGGTAAGAAAGAACTGCAGAGCATGATCGATGACGGAAAAGAAGTGGAAGTGAACTGTCATTTCTGCAACAAACATTATGTGTTTGAGGTTCCGGAACTGGAAGAATTATTAAAGAAAGCACAGAGATAAGGCTGGAGACGAAAAGTTTCTGGTAAAACGCGAAAAGAACCATCCCGCAAGCGGGTGGTTCTTTTCGCAATCATTTTCGTAATCATACTGTGTAGCACTTTTTTATATAAATAAAGAACTTCAAATCTATATAAGAACGAAAAAGGTACACTGCTAACTAGATGATTAAAGTTTGGTTACGTTGGTTGCCTGTGGTCCCTTTGCACCGTCAACAACATCGAACTCTACCTCAGCGCCCTCTTCGAGAGTCTTGTAGCCGTCCATGTTCAGACCGGAGTAATGTACGAATACATCCTTGCCAGCTTCGTCACAGATGAAGCCGTAACCCTTCTGGTTGTTGAACCACTTAACAGTACCTTTGCTCATGATGTTACCTCCAAAAACAAATAAAAATGTCTTTTGCCGCACCTATTTGCGGCTGAACTTAGAATAGCATAATTGTAAAATTGTGTCAAACATTTTTCACAAAATACGATCAAATTACATAAGGAGCCAGACAATGAAATGGATCAATGTATGGAGACACTTTAAAACCATTACGGAACACAAAATATTGGTCATGAAAAACTGTTTTAAGGTGGGATTATACCGCCAGGGACTGATGCATGACATGTCAAAATACTCGCCGGAAGAGTTCTGGACGGGTGTGAAATTTTATCAGGGAACCAGAAGTCCCAACGCGGCGGAACGTGAGAAATATGGCTTTTCCAAGGCGTGGCTGCACCATAAAGGCCGCAACAAGCATCATTTTGAATACTGGATTGATTTTTCCATGGACAAGTCCAAAGGGCTGGTGGGCAATAAAATGCCAGTGAAGTATGTGGCGGAAATGATGATGGACCGGATCGCTGCCAGCCGTGTATACAAGGGAAAGGACTATACCAACAGCAGTCCCATGGAATACTATCACCGTGAGAAGGATTTTATTGTGATTCATCCGGAGACCAGGGCACTTCTGGTGCATCTTCTGACGGTGCTCAGCGAACAGGGAGAGGAAGCCATGTTTGCCGAGATCCGGGAATTATTGAAAAAAGGGGATTATTAGGATTATTTTTGAAAAAATGTCCAAACTAGAACTGACAGAGCATAACAGAAGCAAATCTGTTAGAAGAAAGGATGGACAAAACGATGAATCAGGACGAGAAAAAAGACGATTCCATCAAGGAATATGGCCAGATGACCCTGGAAAATGGAAATGGAAAGCGCAAAATCCACCTGCTTTCCATCATCGGAGAGGTAGAAGGTCATGAGAATGCGCCGGGAACCAGCAAAACCACCAAATATGACCACGTGCTTCCCATGCTTGCAGCGCTGGAGGAGGACAAAAGCGTGGAGGGAATGCTGGTGCTTCTAAATACCTCTGGCGGAGATGTGGACGCAGGGCTTGCCATTGCGGAAATGATTGCATCACTGTCGATTCCTACGGTGTCCCTGGTATTAGGCGGAAGCCACTCCATCGGGGTGCCGTTGGCAGTATCGGCGGATTATTCTTTTATTGTGCCGACGGGAACCATGATGATCCATCCGGTGCGGATGAGCGGCATGATTATTGGAGCGTCCCAGACATATGAGTATTTTGAGATGATCCAGGACAGGATTCTGAATTTTGTGGCCTCCCATGCGGATATTGCCTATGACCAGTTAAAGCGTCTGATGTTAAATACAGAGATGTTGACCAGGGATCTGGGAACGGTTCTGGTGGGGCAGGAGGCAGTCAGCAAGGGTCTGATCAATGAAGTGGGAGGAATCCGACAAGCCATCCGCAAGCTGCATTCCATGATGAAGAAATAAAATTGATTTACGGGAAAAAGAACATTTGTTCTGGTTAAAGCGCTTGCTTTTTTCTGCCATTTTTTGTATACTAAATGCATTGGTGAGAATAGGAGGCTGAAAGACAAGTGGCTGGTAAGAGTGCAGGCAGCAGAAAGACAACAAAAGGAAAGACGTCGTCTTCGAAGGCAGCGTCTGGAAAAACGACGAAGAAAAATGGATATGCCCAGCCTTCGGAGCAGGAGGAATTTTTAAGATCAGAAGTATTTGTGATCGCTTCCTTTGCTGTGGCAGTCCTTCTTTTTTTAAGTAATTTTAAGCTGTGTGGGTTCATTGGAGACTATTTAAGAAGTTTTCAGCTGGGCATTTTTGGTACAATCGGCTTTATTGCTCCGATTTTGTTATTTGTAGGAACTTGTTTTGCATTGTCTAACCAGGGCAATCCCATTGCTGCGTTTAAATTGGTTTCTGTGATCGTAGGGATCTTGGTTCTCTGCGCACTGATGGAGATGTTCTTCACTGGCGGCTATCAGCAGGGACGGACTTTGGCGGACGCCTACGCAAGAGGAGCAGCAGGCAATGCGGGAGGCGGCTGGATCGGCGGCGTTATTGTGATGGTTCTGGGTTCCCTTTTTGGAACCATTGGCGCGTATCTGGTATTGATCGTGCTTTTGGCCATCTGCGCCGTGTGCATTACGGAGAAATCCCTGGTATCCTTTGTGAAGAAAGGAAGCGGAAGGGCGTATCAGTATGCCAAAGAAGACGTAGACCGGAGACGGGTGGAACATCAGGAACGGAAGGAAGAACAGAGGCGGCTGCGGGTGCGCGGCGTGAATTTAGATTCCACGAAACTGACAGCCCAGGAACCAGAACCGATTTCTGCGTCACCGGAACATGCGGTTTATGTGGATACAGAAGAATTGCAGGTTGGAGGAAATTCCAATTCCAAGGCGGAAAAAGCAGCAGTTGGTAAGAACACTGAGGTGGCAGCTGCATTAGAGACACCAGTTGGTACAGCCGATGGCAGTGCAATGAAGAATGCGGATGTATTTACTGGAAGTATCAATCTTCCTCCGCAGTACATAGAAGAATCAGAGACAAAAGAATCTCAGGAAGACACGGTTCCATTTGAGGAGTCTGAGCCAGTAGAGGTGCTGCGACCTGGAAAGCCGGGAAAGACACAGGAGGCAGTAGAACGGTGGCAGGGAACCGGCGAGAACTTAGAGGACGAAGATGGAGAGGCCTCCATGAGCTTTCTGGACGAAGATTATGTGGAGACAGATCTTGACCGGAGATTCTTAGAGGAAGATCCGGAGGATGAGATTCCTGGAACGGTGATCCCAGATGAAGATCCTTTCGAGGAGATTGACGCACCGGGAACCAGTACGGTACAGGAGAATAGCATAGCGCAGAAGAAGGCGTTCGATCAGCCGGAACCGAGTTATCAGAGAGAACCAGAACCGGCTTACCGGAAAGAACCAGTTTATGAGCCAGAACCTCAGTATGAACCGGTGGATGATTATGATTCAGAAACGTTCTATGATCCAGATTCGGAGTATATAGAAGAGCCTGAATATGATCCAGAACAGGAACACGGTTCCATCTATGACCCGAAACCGGAGGCAAGCCCGGCACCAGCGGCAGCATCTTCCAGTGCTGGATATAATCGGAACGAATTTACGATTCCGGAAGAATCGAAGCGGGTAGTGACGGCTTCTGGAAAGATCATCGAGACAGATACAGAGGCTTTGAAAAAGAAGATTGAGCGCCATCGGGAAGAAGCAAAGGAATCTGGAGATTTAAGTGTTTCCCAGCAGATCAAGGAGAAGGAGATCGAGATCGTTAAGAAAGAGTACCGATTCCCTCCAATTGACTTATTAAAGCGGGGCAGCAGACCAGTCGGCGGATTTTCCGAGCAGGAGTATAAGGAAACGGCTATTAAGTTACAGCAGACTCTCCGAAACTTTGGCGTGGGTGTAACAGTGACCAATATTAGCTGTGGCCCATCCGTTACCCGGTATGAGCTTCACCCGGAGCAGGGCGTGAAGGTCAGCAAGATTGTAGGTCTGGCGGACGATATCAAGTTAAGTCTGGCGGCAGCGGATATCCGTATTGAAGCCCCGATCCCAGGCAAATCCGCAGTGGGAATCGAGGTTCCTAATAAAGAAAATACGGTGGTTTATTTAAGGGATATTCTGGAGTCTGAAGATTTCCGACATCATTCTTCCAATCTGGCCTTTGCGGTAGGTAAGGATATCGGCGGCCAGGTGGTAGTAACCGATGTCGCCAAGATGCCCCATCTGCTGATCGCAGGTGCTACGGGATCTGGTAAGTCCGTCTGCATTAACACTTTGATCATGAGTCTGATTTACAAGTCTAATCCAGACGATGTGAAGATGATCATGGTGGATCCGAAGGTTGTAGAGTTAAGTGTTTATAATGGTATCCCGCATCTGCTGATTCCAGTCGTGACAGATCCGAAAAAGGCGTCTGCCGCGTTAAACTGGGCAGTTGCAGAGATGATGGACCGTTACAAGAAATTTGCCCAGTATAACGTCCGGGATCTGAAAGGCTATAATGCCAAGGTAGAAGCAATCAAGGATATTGAGGATGATAAGAAACCGCAGAAGATGCCACAGATCGTGATCATCATCGACGAGCTGGCAGATCTGATGATGGTATCTCCTGGTGAGGTGGAAGATTCCATCTGTCGTCTGGCCCAGTTAGCCCGTGCAGCAGGAATTCATCTGGTGATCGCCACCCAGAGACCATCGGTGAATGTCATTACCGGTCTGATCAAGGCCAATGTGCCGTCCCGTATTGCGTTCTCCGTATCTTCTGGTGTGGATTCCAGAACCATCATTGACATGAACGGTGCGGAAAAACTGCTTGGAAAGGGCGATATGCTCTTTTATCCAGCTGGTTTCCAGAAACCTCAGCGTGTACAGGGCGCATTTGTGTCGGATCAGGAAGTAGCAAAAGTTGTCGATTTTCTGGTTGAACAAGACATGACACCGGAATATAATACTGACATAGAGAAGCAGATGGCAGCGCCGTCCATGAGCGCGGCTGCGGATCCAAAGTCCGATGGGCGGGATGAGTATTTTGCCCAGGCGGGTAAGTTTATTATTGAGAAGGAAAAAGGCTCCATTGGAATGCTCCAGCGGATGTTTAAGATTGGCTTCAACCGGGCGGCCCGGATTATGGACCAGCTGGCAGATGCCGGAGTGGTAGGCGAAGAAGAGGGCACCAAGCCGAGAAAAGTGCTGATGACTCTGGAAGAGTTTGAAGAGATGATATCCAATCAATAACCTTTATAAACTTAAGTCAAGGAGGATGTTACAGATGAAAACAGACATTCAGATTGCACAGGAAGCAACCATGCTTCCAATTAAAGAGGTTGCTGCTTCCTATGGGATTGTGGAAGACGATCTGGAACTTTACGGCAAGTACAAAGCGAAACTGACGGATGAATTATGGAGTCAGGTAAAAGACCGTCCAGATGGAAAACTGGTATTAGTAACGGCGATCAACCCGACACCTGCTGGAGAAGGAAAGACAACTACCAGTGTTGGTCTGGGAGATGCCTTAACACGCCTTGGCAAAAAGACTCTGATCGCCCTTCGTGAGCCGTCTTTAGGACCGTGCTTCGGCATCAAAGGTGGAGCAGCAGGCGGCGGATATGCCCAGGTTGTCCCGATGGAGGACTTAAACCTTCATTTTACTGGTGATTTCCACGCGATTACTTCTGCCAACAACCTTCTGGCAGCGCTGATGGACAACCATATCCAGCAGGGCAATGCTTTAGGAATCGATACCAGACAGATCCTGTGGAAACGGTGTCTGGATATGAATGACCGTGTCCTCCGTAATATTGTTGTGGGACTTGGTTCCAAGATGGACGGCGTGGTGAGAGAAGACCACTTCGTGATCACCGTTGCATCGGAGATCATGGCGATCCTGTGCCTGGCTAACGATATGAAGGATCTGAAAGAACGTCTGGGACGGATCATCGTAGCGTATAACTATGCAGGTGAACCAGTAACAGCCAAAGACTTAAATGCAGTAGGCGCAATGGCAGCCCTGTTAAAGGATGCAATCAAGCCAAACATGATCCAGACCCTGGAGCATACCGGCGCTCTGGTTCATGGCGGACCATTTGCCAACATTGCGCATGGCTGCAATAGTGTCCGCGCTACAAAGACAGCTTTGAAGCTGGCAGATATTGTGATCACTGAGGCTGGCTTTGGCGCAGACCTTGGTGCAGAGAAATTTATGGATATCAAGTGCCGGAAAGCAGATCTGCATCCAGACGCAGTAGTTCTGGTGGCGACAGTCCGTGCATTAAAATACAATGGCGGCGTGCCGAAGGCAGAACTGGGAACCGAGAATCTGGAGGCACTGAAAAAAGGCATCGTCAATCTGGAGAAACACATCGAGAACTTACAGAAGTTCGGCGTTCCGGTAGTGGTAACGTTAAACTCCTTCGTGACCGATACTCCGGCAGAATACGCATTTATCAAGGAATTCTGCGAGAGCAGAGGCTGTGAGTTTGCCCTGTCTGAAGTATGGGCAAAAGGCGGCGAAGGCGGCGAGGCCCTGGCGAAGAAAGTGTTGGAGACTCTGGAGAAGAAAGAGAGTCATTACCATGCGCTGTATCCAGATGAGATGAGCTTAAAAGACAAGATCGCAACCATCGCAAAAGAGATCTACGGAGCCGATGGCGTGACTTACGCGCCAGCTGCATCCAAAGCACTTGCCCGGATCGAGGAGATGGGCTTTGGCAATCTGCCTGTCTGCATGGCAAAGACACAGTATTCTTTGTCTGACGACCAGACGAAACTGGGACGTCCGACTGGATTCACCATCAATGTAAGAGATACTTATGTTTCTGCGGGAGCAGGTTTTGTGGTAGTTCTGACCGGAGCCATCATGACCATGCCGGGACTTCCGAAGAAACCGGCGGCAGACAATATTGATGTGGATGACAATGGCGTAATTACAGGATTGTTCTAAAGAAAAACCGGAAAGATGGGTCCGCGGCGGACGGAAAAAGTTCCGCAGCGGGCCTATTGTGGTTTCATAGGAAGATAGATGAATGGCGGAAACGAAAGTTTTCAGCTGTCCCATAAGTGAATTTTGGAGGTTAAACAGAATGAAGATCCAGACAGCATTAAAAGGTCTTTCTTATCAGGTAATATGGGGAGAGGCAGATCAGGAAGTAAAGGAAGTGATCTACGATTCCAGAAAAGCGGAGCCGGAGACAGTCTTTGTCTGCATGGTGGGAGCCCGGATCGATTCCCATGATTTTATGCAGGAAGTGGCAGAGAAAGGCTGCCGTCTGTTTGTAGTAGAAAAGGAAATTCCAGAGGAGCAGTTACAGAAACTGCCAGCAGGAACTTCGGTTGTCCGGGTGGACAGCGCCAGAGAGGCCCTTGCCCATCTGTCCGCAGCCAGATTTGGCTTCCCGGCAGAGAAGATGATCTGCATCGGTGTGACAGGAACCAAGGGAAAAACCACCACTACTTATATGATCAAGGCAATTTTAGAGGCCGCAGGCAAGAAAGTGGGCCTGATCGGAACCGCAGGTGCTGTGATTGGAGATCACACCTATCCGACCATGAATACCACACCGGAGTCCTATGAACTTCAGCATTATTTTGCCCAGATGGTGGAAGAAGGCTGCGAGTACATGGTGATGGAGGTGTCCTCCCAGGGCCTGAAGATGCACCGGGTAGATGGCATTGATTTTGATTATGGTATGTTTACCAATATTTCCAATGACCATATCGGTCCTAATGAACATGCGGATTTCGCAGAGTATTTATATTGGAAGTGCCAGCTTTTAAAGAAATGCCGGGTTGCCATTGTAAACCGGGATGATGAGCATTTTGAGGAGATCTGCCGCAATGCGGGACGGGAGGTAGTGACTTACAGTCTGGAGCAGGATGCCAACTTTATGGCAAAGGATATTCACTATGTATCCGAACCGGATTTTGTGGGACTGGATTTTGATGTGACTGGACAGTATCAGTTAAATGTCAAAGTGAATATCCCAGGAAAGTTTAATGTATACAATGCACTGGCAGCGGTAGTTGTGTGCAGTTATTTTGATCTGCCAAAAGACCGGATCTGCCATGCGTTGGAGCATTTGTATGTGAATGGCCGTATGGAGATCGTCCATACCTCAAAACGGTGTACCGTAATCGTGGACTACGCCCACAACGCAGTCAGCATGGAGAGCCTGTTAAAGACTTTGAGAGATTATCATCCGAAGAGACTGGTCTGTGTCTTTGGATGTGGTGGCAACCGTTCTAAGGACCGGAGATATTCCATGGGTGAGATCGGCGGAAAGCTGGCGGATCTAAGCATTCTGACCGCTGACAATTCCCGCTATGAGAAAGTAGAGGACATCATTGCGGACATCCGCGGAAGCATCGAGAAGACCGGCGGCAAGTTTGTGGAGATCCCGGACCGGAGAGAGGCGATCCGTTACAGCATCGTCAATGCCCAGCCAGGCGATATGATTGCGGTGATCGGAAAAGGTCATGAGGATTACCAAGAGATCAACGGCGTCCGCTATCCATTCCTGGATCGTCAGGTGATCGAAGAAGTGGTGGCGGAACTGGAAAAATCCCAGAAGGAGGTATAAGGGTTATGGAACGGATGTTTGTGAAAGATTTATTAGAGGCAACAAAAGGCACCCTTCTGTGTGGAAAAGAAGATCTTCCAGTGGAGCGGATCTGTATCAATTCCAAGGAGACTCAGGTGGGCGATCTGTTTGTGCCGCTGATCGGAGAAAAGGTAGACGCCCATCGCTTTATCAAGATGGCACTGGAGGCAGGAGCCAACGTTTCCCTGACCAGTGAGCATGATGAGGCAGGTGCGAAGGAATTACTAGGAGAATTATGGGACAGCGGTAAGGTGCTGATCCGTGTGGATGATACGAAAAAGGCCCTTCAGCAGATTGGAAGCTACTATCGGAAACGGTTATCCCTTCCGCTGGTAGGTGTGACTGGAAGCGTAGGCAAGACTACTACCAGAGAGATGATCGCGGCGGCTTTAAGCGGCGGTTTCCAGGTATTTAAGACACCAGGCAACCACAACAGCCAGATCGGTGTGCCGATCACTATGACGGAGATCAGCAGCCAGGATGAAATCGGTGTGATTGAGTTGGGAATGAGTGAACCGGGAGAACTGACTATCATTGCCCAGATTGCCCAGATCAATATGGCAGTGATCACCAACATCGGCATCACCCATATCGAGCAGCTTGGCTCCCAGGAGAATATTTATAAAGAGAAAATGACCATTCAGGATGGTTTAAAAGAAGGCGGAATCCTGTTCTTAAACGGCGATGACCCGATGTTAAAGGTGTCCCATGCAAAGGCTGGCTGTGAGACGATCTATTATGGAACTGGCGAGAATTCCCAGTACCGCGCGGAAGAAATTCATATGGAAAATGGTTATGCTTCCTTTACTGCTAACTGCGATGGACGGAAGATTCCAGTGACCTTACAAGTGCCTGGTGCCCATCAGGTGTTAAATGCCATGGCGGCTCTGGCAGTGGCAGATAAAAATGGAGTTCCGCTTGCGGCTGCAGCGGCAAAGCTGGCTGAGTTTGGCGGATTCAAGAACCGTCAGCAGATCTATGAACTGGATGGCATCACCGTGATCGATGATACTTATAATGCAAGCCCGGTCTCCATGTGTGCGGCCATTGATATTCTGGTTTCCAGAAAGGCGGACAGAAGAGTGGCGGTCCTGGCAGATATGAAGGAACTGGGACCGGAGACCCGAAAATTCCATTATGAGGTGGGAACCTATCTGGGGAAAGCGCCAGTGGATGTGCTGGTGACTTACGGAGATCTGGCATTGGAGATTGAAAAGGGAGCTAAGGAGCAGAATCCGTCCTTAGTGACCGTTCATTTCCAGGAACAGGAGAAAGCTGCTATGGAGCAGTGGATCCAGGCAGAGGAGAAAAAAGGAGACTGTATCCTGTTTAAGGGTTCCAACAGTATGAAGTTAGGAGAAGTGGCAGAGCATGTATGCCAGCGTTATCATTGATATTTCCCATGAAAAGCTGGACCGGACCTTCCAGTACCGGATCCCGGAGCAGCTGCTTCCGGAGATCACGGCTGGGGTGCAGGTGCTGATTCCTTTTGGCAATGGTAAAGCGCCCCGCAAGGGCTATGTGGTGGAAGTAACGGAAAAAGCAGAGTTTGACCCGGAAAAGACCAAGGAGATCATCGATGTGGTCCGTGGAAGCGTCAGCCTTGCGTCCCAGCAGATCCGTCTGGCCTGGTGGATGAAAGAACGGTATGGTTCGACCATGAACCAGGCGTTAAAGACGGTTCTTCCGGTGAAACAGCAGGTGCGCCAGAAGGAAAAACGGGTTTTGAAATGTCTGTTATCCCGAGAAGAACTGGAAAAGGCTGTTATGGAGGCGGAAAGAAAGCATTATAAGGCCAGAGAGCGGCTTTTGCGGGCGTTTACTGAGATGAAAGAGATTCCCTACGAGATGGTGACCGGGCAGATGAATCTGACAGCCGCATCCATCAGGCCCCTGGTAGAAAACGGAATGATCTCCATGGAAGCGGAAACCCTGTACCGGAACCCGGAAATAGCTGGAAACGGGTATGGAACAGCGGTTTCCCTAAATCCGGCCCAGTGGACCGTGGCGGAGGACTTTAAAAGCCGCTATGACCAGGGGATTCGGGAGACTTCCCTGCTTTACGGAGTGACCGGAAGCGGCAAAACAGAAGTCTATATGGAGATGATCCGCCATGTGCTGGCAAAGGGCCGCCAGGTGATCGTCCTGATTCCGGAGATCGCCCTGACTTATCAGACAGTTCTGCGTTTTTACCGCCAGTTTGGCCGTCAGGTGTCGGTGATCAATTCCCGGATGTCCGCCGGAGAACGGTATGACCAGTTTGAACGGGCGGAAAAAGGGGATGTGACAGTAATGATCGGGCCAAGATCTGCGTTATTTACTCCATTTCCCAATCTGGGACTGATTGTGATCGATGAGGAACATGAGAGCGCTTATAAAAGCGAGTTATCGCCCAGATACCATGCCAGAGAGACAGCGGAAGAACTGGCCCGGATGAACGGTGCTTCGGTGGTGTTAGGCTCTGCCACACCGTCGTTGGAAGCATATACCAGGGCGAAAACCGGGCAGTATCGCCTATACCGGTTGACAGAGCGGGCGAAAAAAGACAGCCATATGGCGAAGGTATCCGTGGTAGATTTAAGAGAAGAGTTAAAACAGGGTAACAAATCCATTTTCAGCGTGCAGCTTCGGGAGGCTATGGAGGAGCGGCTGAAAAACCATGAACAGATCATGCTGTTTTTAAACCGCAGAGGCTATTCCACCTTTGTGTCCTGCCGGTCCTGTGGGGAGGCCATCCGCTGTCCCCATTGTGATGTGACGTTGACGCTTCACAGGAATCAGCGTTTGAAATGCCATTACTGCGGCTACGAGATTCCGGTTCCGGCCAGATGTCCATCCTGCGGTTCTCCTTATATCGCCGGATTTGGAACGGGAACCCAGAAGATCGAGACTATGGTGAAGCAGGTATTCCCGGAGGCAAGAGTGCTGCGGATGGACCGGGACACCACCTCCAAAAAAGGAGGCCATGAGGAGATCTTGTCTGCATTTGCAGAGGGAGAGGCCGATATTTTAGTGGGAACCCAGATGATCGTCAAGGGCCATGATTTCCCCAATGTGACTCTGGTGGGAATTTTAGCGGCGGATTTATCATTGTATTCCTCTGATTTCCGGTGCGGGGAGCGGACATTTCAGCTTCTGACCCAGGCGGCAGGACGGGCCGGGCGGGGGGAGAAGCCGGGAGATGTGATTATCCAGACTTACAGCCCAGAGCATTACAGCATTACCTGTGCGGCGGATCAGGATTACGACAGCTTTTATACCCAGGAGATGGCATACCGTCAGATCCTTCATTATCCACCGGTGTTTCAGCTTCTGACGGTGATGATCGCCGCAAAAGAAGAGCCGGTATTGGATCAGGCGGCAAGTGACATGGGCCAGTGGGTGAAAGAGATGGAAGAAGGGGCAGATGTGGAACTGATCGGTCCTACGGAAGCTACTGTATACAAAGTTCATGATATATACAGAAAAATTTTATACTTGAAAAAGAAAAACTATGATATACTAATAAGAATAAAAGATCGGCTGGAGGAAAAATCCCAGGAACAGTCCTGGAATACCAAAGTGATGATCCAGTTTGATTTTGCATAAACCGTAAGAGAAGGGAAGTAGAAGAAAATGGCAATTCGGACAATCAGAGTAATTGGTGATGAGATCTTATATAAAGAATGTAAACCGGTCAAGGCGATGACTCCAAGAGTAGAGGAACTGATCGAGGATATGTTTGAGACCATGTATGAGAATAACGGCGTGGGTCTGGCGGCTCCGCAGGTAGGTATCTTAAAGCAGATCGTAGTCATCGATGTGGACGACGGCAACCAGTATGTGCTGATCAACCCGGAGATCATCGAGGAAGAGGGGAGCCAGACTGGACAGGAGGGCTGTTTAAGTGTTCCTGGCAAGGCCGGGATCGTGACCAGACCACAGAGAGTAAAGGTAAAGGCCCTGGATGAGAACATGGAAGAGTTCGTGCTGGAGGGCGAGGATTTGTTAGCCCGTGCCATCTGCCATGAGTGCGCTCATCTGCATGGTCAGTTATATGTTTCCTTAGTAGAAGGGGAACTGATGGATACCACAGAGGAAGTTGAGGAATAAATATGAAGATTGTATTTATGGGAACACCGGATTTTTCCGTTCCGGTGCTGGAAGCTCTGGTGAAGGCCGGACATCAGGTGGAGGCTGTGGTGACACAGCCAGATAAGCCAAAGGGCCGTGGAAAAGCGGTTCTGATGACCCCGGTAAAGGAAAAAGCCGTAGAGCTTGGAATCCCGGTTTATCAGCCGGTAAAGGTACGGGAACCGGAATTCGTAGAAGTATTAAAGGAATTAAAGCCAGATGTGATGGTGGTGGTTGCTTTTGGACAGATCCTTCCAAAAGCAATCCTGGATATTCCGCCATATGGCTGTGTCAACGTCCATGCGTCCCTGCTTCCGAAGTACCGTGGAGCAGCTCCGATCCAGTGGGTAGTGATCGACGGTGAGAAGGAGAGCGGCGTGACCACCATGATGATGGATGTGGGACTGGATACCGGCGATATGCTGGAGAAGGCGGTAGTACCGCTGGCAGCCGATGAGACCGGTGGAAGTTTACATGATAAGTTAAGCGTTTTAGGCGCAGAGCTGATCTTATCCACATTGGACAAGCTGGAGAAAGGCACGGCTGTCCGTACCCCGCAGACAGATGAGAATACCTGTTACGCGAAGATGCTGAAAAAGAACATGGGCGATATCGACTGGACCATGGACGCTGCAGCCATTGAGCGTCTGATCCGCGGACTGAACCCGTGGCCAAGCGCTTACACCAGATGGAATGGAAAGACTTTAAAGATCTGGCGGGCAGAAGTGCTGGAGAAAGAGTATGACGGTGTATGTGGAGAGGTTGTCTATACGGATAAGACTTCTATCCATGTAAAGACTGGCCATGGAACTCTGGTCTTAAAAGAATTACAGCCGGAGGGCAAAAAACGAATGGAGGCAGATGCGTTCTTAAGAGGCTATCCAATCGAACTGCACACGGTATTTGAAAGGAGTTGTTAAGTATGTACGGATATTATGGATATGGATTTTATGATCCAACCATGTTTCTGGTACTGATCGGCGCAGTGTTGTCTTTGTGGGCGTCAGCGAAAGTGAAGAATACCTTTAACCGTTATTCTTCTGTTCGCAGTATGACCGGGATGACCGGAGCAGAGGCGGCCCAGAGACTGTTAAATTCCCAGGGAATTTATGATGTGACGGTACGTCCGGTCTCTGGTCAGCTGACTGATCACTATGATCCAAGGACCAAGACAGTGAATCTGTCAGATGGTGTGTATTCATCTACATCCGTGGCAGCCATTGGTGTGGCGGCTCATGAGTGCGGACATGCGATTCAGGATAATGTCGGTTATGTACCGTTGCGGATGCGCGCAGCCTTTGTTCCGGTGGTGAATTTTGGAAGCCAGCTTTCCTGGCCACTGATTGTGATCGGTCTTCTTATTGGCGGTGCTGGAAGTACCATCGTCAACATAGGTATCTGGATGTTTGTGCTGGTGGTATTATTTCAGCTGATCACTCTTCCGGTAGAGTTTAATGCTTCCCATCGGGCAGTGGTGCTTCTGGATTCCATCGGTATTTTACAGGGCCAGGAAGTGGGACAGACCAGAAAGGTGTTAGGTGCGGCAGCCCTTACTTACGTGGCGGCAGCAGCAACTTCCATCTTACAGCTTCTGCGTCTGATCATGTTATTCGGAGGACGAAGAAATCGTGACAACTAAAGAAAACAACCAGAGTCAGGTAAATGCCAGAGAACTGGCTCTGGATATTCTTTATGAGATACTGGAAAAAGAAGGCTACAGCCATCTGGTGTTAAACCAGGCACTGAGTAAATACCAGTATTTAGGAAAGCAGGACCGTTCCCTGATCACCAGGATCACCGAGGGAACTCTGGAGTATTTAATCCAGATCGATGCGGTCATCGACCAGTTTTCCAAGACAAAAGTACGGAAAATGAAGCCGTTAATCCGGACTTTACTGCGGATGAGTGTCTATCAGATCCTTTACATGGACCGGATCCCGGATTCTGCAGTCTGCAATGAGGCGGTAAAACTGGCGGTGAAACGCCATTTCCAAGGATTAAAAGGCTTTGTCAATGGTGTTCTGCGGACCATTTCCAGAGAAAAAGACCATTTGGAGTTTGCAGACGAAGCGGTGCGTTTTAGTGTGCCGGGATGGCTGTTAGATCTGTGGAAGGAATCCTATGATGAAGCCACCAGACAGAAGATGTTTACCTATTTTCTGGAAGATCATCCGCTGACGGTGCGGTGCAATACCCATCTGGTGGATAAAGAAGAGATTCTGAGCAGCTTGAGAAACCAGCAGGTACAGGTAGAGGAGAACCCTTATGGGGACTCTATGTTATATCTGTCCGGCTACGACCACTTAGAGGCGCTGGAGGCATTCCAGAATGGCTGGATCCAGGTGCAGGATCTAAGCTCCAGCCTGGTT
This sequence comes from uncultured Lachnospiraceae bacterium, assembly GCA_934418055.1. Taxonomy (GTDB): domain Bacteria; phylum Bacillota; class Clostridia; order Lachnospirales; family Lachnospiraceae; genus UBA3402. The sequence continues at coordinate 8,656 of CAKRWX010000003.1, read as the reverse complement.
GGCATGGCGGCGGCTCCCAAAGAAGGTTCCCAGGTGTTGGACGTATGTGGCGCGCCGGGAGGCAAAAGCCTTCATATTGCGGATCTGTTAAAGGGAAGCGGACATGTGACCGTCCGGGATCTCAGCGATTACAAGGTCCAGATGATCGAGGACAACATCGACCGTTCTGGATTTTCCAATATTTCCGCGGAGGTCTGGGACGCCCTGGAACTGGACGAGGATCTGGTGGAATCCATGGATCTGGTAGTGGCAGATCTGCCATGTTCCGGTCTTGGAATTCTGGGCAAAAAGCCAGATATCAAGAATCGGGTGAAACCGGAAGATCTGGATTCTTTAGCGGAGTTACAGAGAGAGATCTTATCGGTGGTCTGGCAGTATGTAAAACCAGGCGGGATTCTGGTATACAGCACCTGCACCATTGACAAGAAAGAAAATGAAGAGAATGTGGCCTGGTTCCAGGAGAACTTTCCGTTTGAACCAGTGAACATAGAAGGAAGATTGGGAGAGAATCTGAAAGCGGATACCATGAAACAGGGATATTTCCAGATTTTACCGGGAGTATACCCATGCGATGGATTCTTCCTTTCAGTGATGAAAAGAAAGTAATGGAAAGAATCGATATTAAATCTTTAAATCTGGAAGAACTGACTGCCCAGTTAAAAGAACTGGGTCTTCCGGCATTCCGGGCTAAGCAGGTTTATCAGTGGATCCATGAAAAACTGGTCACTTCTTTTGATGAGATGACCAATTTATCAAAAGGACTGCGGGATCAGTTGAAAGAGCGGTATGAATTGATCGCCCTGCAGATCGTGGATGTGCGGATTTCCCAGATTGATGGGACCAGAAAGTATCTGTTTGGACTTCCAGACGGACATATTATTGAAAGTGTTCTGATGAAATATAAGCACGGCAACTCGGTATGCATCTCCTCTCAGGTGGGATGCCGTATGGGGTGCCGTTTTTGTGCGTCTACCCTGGATGGACTGGAGCGGAATCTGCGGCCATCGGAGATGTTGGACCAGATCTACCGGATCCAGACGGATCTTGGAGAGCGGGTCTCCAATGTGGTGGTGATGGGTTCTGGAGAGCCTATGGATAACTATGATAATCTGATCCGGTTTATCCATCTGTTGACGGATGAACATGGCTTAAATATCAGTCAGAGAAATATTACCGTATCCACTTGCGGCATTGTGCCTGGCATTTTAAAACTGGCAGAAGAAGATTTACAGATCACTCTGGCGTTATCCCTTCATGCGCCTAATGATGAAGTGCGGAAGACCTTGATGCCAGTGGCGAATAAATATAAATTAGTGGATATTCTGGCGGCCTGCCATCAGTATTTTGTGAAGACTGGACGCCGTCTGACCTTTGAGTACAGCCTGGTAAGCGGGGTCAACGATAACCTGGATGAGGCAAAGGCACTGGTGAACTTAATCAAGGATCAGCAGGCTCATGTTAATCTGATTCCGGTCAATCCCATCAAGGAACGCAATTACGTCCAGTCTAACCAGAAAGCGATCCAGGAGTTTAAGGGCTATCTGGAGAAGCATGGCATCAATGTGACCGTCCGCCGGGAGATGGGCCGTGACATTGGAGGTGCCTGTGGACAGCTCCGTAAGAGTTATATGGATCAGAAGAAGGAGGACTAGCGGATGCAGGCATATGGACAGACGGATACCGGGTGTGTCCGTACCAGAAACCAGGATTACATCTATTTTTCTCCGGAGCAGACTGGAGACCTGGAAAACTTGTTCTTCTTAGCAGATGGAATGGGCGGATATCAGGCTGGAGATTATGCCTCCTGGTACGCAGTAGAAGAACTGGTCCGTTATATGAAAGAGCAAAAAGGAGTTCCTCTGGTGAAACGGTTTCAGGAGGGAATTGCCCAGGTGAACAGCCGGTTGTTCCAGAAAGCCCAGAACAGTTTTGAGTACCGGGGCATGGGAACTACTCTGGTAGCGGCGTCAGCCCAGGAACAGATCATGTATGTGGCCAATGTAGGTGACAGCCGTCTGTATCTGTTTCACGGACAGAAACTTTCCCAGGTGACCAAGGACCACTCTTATGTGGAAGTTTTGGTTGCCAAGGGAGAACTGGAACGGGGAAGTAAGGATTATCAGAAACAGAAAAATATCATCACCAGGGCAGTGGGGGCAGAACCTTTTGTCCAGGCGGATTTTTTTGAGGTTGAGTTACATGAGAAAGATCTGGTATTGATGTGTTCCGATGGTCTTTCCAACATGGTTCCAGACGAAGAAATAGAAGAGATTCTGACCATTTCAGGGTCTCTGAAAGAAAAAGCGGAGCAGCTGATCCAGAGAGCCAAGGACCATGGCGGTCTGGACAATATTGCTGTGATTCTGATCGATCCGCAGATAAGTGAGGTGAAAGCATGTTAAGGGCAGGAACGTATCTTCAGGACCGTTATGAGATTCTGGAGCTGATCGGCTCCGGCGGAATGTCTGATGTTTATAAAGCCAAATGCCATAAACTGAACCGATATGTGGCGGTCAAAGTATTAAAAGCGGAATTCAGTTCCGATGAGGGATTTGTCAGCAAGTTTAAGATGGAGGCCCAGGCGGCAGCCTGTCTGTCCCACCCGAACATTGTCAGCATTTATGATGTTGTGGACGAGGGGGATCTTCACTATATTGTGATGGAGCTGATCGAGGGCATCACCTTGAAAAGCTATATTGCCCAGAAAAGAAGACTGGATGTAAAAGAGGCAGTCAGTATTTCCATCCAGGTTGCCCAGGGTATTGCAGCAGCCCACAGCCGGAACATCGTACATAGAGACATTAAGCCGCAGAATATCATCATTTCCAAGGACGGAAAGGTGAAGGTGGCGGATTTTGGTATTGCCAGGGCGGCTACCAGCCAGACCATTACGGTGTCGGCAGTGGGTTCTGTCCATTACATTTCTCCGGAACAGGCCAGAGGCGGCTACAGCGATGCCAGAAGCGATATCTATTCTTTTGGTATTACCATGTATGAGATGGTGACCGGACGGGTACCTTTTGAAGGAGATAATACAGTAACTGTGGCCCTGGCTCATTTGGAGGAGCCAATTACCCGGCCAAGTGTATACAATCCACAGATTCCGGTAAGCCTGGAAAATATCATTTTGAAATGTACGGAGAAGAAACCGGAACATCGTTATCGTTCGGCGGAAGAGGTGATTGCGGATTTAAGACGGGTGTTGATCCATCCGGACGAAAATTTTGTAACCATGTCCCCGGCGCAGGATATGGGCGGCGAGACGGTGATTATCAGCAAAGATGAGTTAAATGCCATCAAGTCCTCTTATCATGGAGACCGGACTTCCCGACAGGAATACCGTCAGACAGCACCGGAAGAGGTTTACCAGGGTGATTATCAAAAACGGGTGGAATACAGAGATGATGACCGGGAAGAATATCAGGAAGAATATTCTGAACGCGGCAGCCGTCAAGGCGGAAAAAATCGCCAGAACGGCCAGAACCGCCAGAGTGATAACCGTAGAAGAACTGATGATCGTGACGATGTAAGCCCACAGTTTGAGAAAATCATGACCACCGTAGGTGTGGTGGTAGCCATCGTGATCGTAGCGGTTCTGATCGTGGTATTTTCAAAATTAGGCGGCTTGATCCGCTTTGGAAACAGTGACAAAACGCCGACGATCCAGACAGAGACCGTGGAAACAGAGGAATTTTTAGGAGAATCCCAGGTCCGTATGCCGGATGTGCGGAATCTCTATATTGATGACGCGGTGACAGAGTTAAAGAAGAGTGATCTGGATTTCCATTTTACGTATGAAGATTCGGAGACTGTGGAAAAAGACCATATCATTGCCCAGCAGATTGATCCGGAGCAGGTGGTAAACAAAGGCACTATGGTGGAACTGTATGTGAGCAATGGCACAGATCTCATTGATTTAAGCGGAATGGGACTGGTGGGAATGGACCAGACTGCCGCCACAGCTCTTCTGGACCAGAACCAGATCAAGACGGTGGTTCAGCAGGAATACAGTGATACGGTTGAAGAAGGAAAAGTGATCCGTTTTGAGTCCCAGAACAGTGACAATCCACTGAAAGCAAAGTCAGGAGAGTCTGTGACCCTATATGTCAGCCAGGGACCGGAAGCAGAAGTGCGGACAGTGCCGGATATCCAGAATATCTCTGAGGACGAGGCCATTGCCCGCCTGACAGACGCCCAGTTAGAGATCGGTGAAGTAACGGAAGAACACAGCGATACAGTGGAGATCGGTTATGTCATCAGCCAGAGTATTGCGCCGGAGACCATGGTGAAAGCCGGAGATGCCGTAGGCTATGTGGTCAGCATCGGACCAGAGGGCAAACGCTATATCGGAGCCATCAGCGAGACCTATCAGTTAAGCAATCTGATCGGCCCAGGTGCTGTGGATTCCAGTCTGGTGGTGGAAGTGCGGTTAAAACAGGAAGTTGACGGCAGAGTGATCTACCGGACACTGATGCAGCCGACAGAACTGACAGGAAAGGACCTTCTTCCGATTTCTTATCCAAGCATCGAGGGAATCTCTGGTGTGGACTATGGCGAGGTAGAAGTGGTGAATATGCAGACCGGTCTGGTGGTACAGAGTTATCCGGTTAAATTCTTTGAAACGGAGTAGTGGCAGCGTGACAGGTAAGATTATCAAAGGAATCGCAGGATTCTATTATGTGCATGGCACGGATCAGCAGATCTATGAATGCAAGGCCAAGGGCATTTTCCGAAATAAGAAGATCAAACCTCTGGTGGGAGACAATGTGGAGATCACAGTGCTCAGTACTGATCCGCCAGAGGGCAATATCGACCGGATCCTGGAGCGGAAAACAGAACTGATCCGTCCGGCAGTGGCCAATATTGACCAGGCTCTGGTGGTATTTGCCATTCAGGACCCGGAGCCTAACTTAAATCTGCTGGATCGTTTCCTGGTAATGATGGAAACGGCCCAGATCCCGGTAACCATTGCGTTTAATAAGATTGATCTGGCGGATGAGGCCCTGATGGACCGTTATCGGAAGATTTATGAACCGGCCGGGTATCCGGTGATGTTTTTAAGTACTTATAAAGATTCTGGAATCCGCCAGGTGCGGGAATTTTTAAAAGGGAAAACCACGGCTTTGGCGGGGCCGTCTGGCGTGGGTAAGTCATCCCTAACTAATCAAATTCTGCCGGAGGCCCAGATGGAGACTGGTTCCATCAGTGAGAAGATTAAACGAGGAAAGCACACCACCAGACATTCGGAATTGTTCTGTCTGGATGAAGATACTTACCTGATGGATACGCCTGGATTCAGTTCTATGTTTGTGGAGGATATGGAGCCCCAGGAACTGAAAAATTATTTCCCGGAATTTGAGCCGTTTGAGGATGAATGCAAATTTATAGGCTGTGTCCATATTGGGGAGAAAGTCTGCGGCGTCAAGCAGGCGGTAGAGCAGGAGAAGATCAGTAAAAGCCGATATGAGAATTACCGGCTGTTTTACCAGGAATTAAAAGAGAAAAGGAGATACACAAGATGATGATTTTATCACCTTCCCTTTTGGGAGCAGATTTTAAACATCTGGAGGAGGAGATCGCACGGGTAGAAAGAGGCGGAGCCAAATATCTGCATCTGGATGTGATGGACGGAGCCTTTGTACCGAGTATTTCTTTTGGCATGCCGGTGCTTTCTTCCATTAGAAGCTGTACCGATATTGTGTTTGATGTGCACATGATGGTAGAGGAACCGGCCCGCTACGTGGAAGATATCCGCAAAGCAGGCGCAGACATCATCACCATCCACGCGGAAGCCTGCCGTCATCTGGATTCTTCCATTGAGGCAGTAAAAAAGACTGGTGCGAAAGTAGGTCTGGCTTTAAATCCGGCTACTCCGATTGAGACCATTGACCTGGTACTTCCAAAGGTAGATATGGTGCTGATCATGCTGGTAAATCCAGGCTTTGGCGGTCAAAAACTGATTCCATACGCCGTGGAGAAAGTCCGTGCGTTAAGAAAGCATTGTGAGGAACTGGGACTGCAGATGGATATCGAGGTAGATGGCGGCGTGAACTTAAACAACGTTCGTGAGATCGCAGAGGCAGGAGCCAATGTGATTGTAGCGGGATCCGCAGTATTTGGCGGTGACGCAGAGGAAAATTCCAGAAAATTTATGGAAATCTTAAAGGATTGTGAGTCATGAAACGTGGACTGATTATAACCGGAGGAAAGATTGATCTGGAGTTTGCAGGCCAGTATATAAAGACGCATTCCTTCGACTGTGTGGTGTCCGTGGATGGCGGACTGAAATATACAAAGGAACTGGGTGTGATGCCTAATGCCATTGTGGGAGATTTTGATACCATCCACAAGGAGATTCTGGACGAATACCGGAAGATCCCGTCAATCCTTTGGGATGTTCATAAGCCGGAGAAGGATGAGACCGACACAGAACTTGCCATCAACACTGCCATCAAACTGGGATGTGACGATCTGGTAATCTTTGGAGCTACCGGCGGACGGCTGGACCATGAGTGGAGCAATGTCCACCTGTTAAAGACATGTCTGGATCAGAACGTAGATGCCTGCCTTTTGGACCGGCAGAATAAAGTGTTTCTGATTGCTCCCCCAGGAAGAGAGTTTGACCAGAAAGACGCTTTTGGAAAATATATTTCCTTTATCCCTATGACAAGCCAGGTAAAGGGGATCACCCTGGAGGGATTTAAGTATCTGCTGAAGGATAAATCCTTTTCCATTGGTTTGGAAGCTGGACGTATGATCAGCAATGAAATGACAGAAACGCATGCAAAACTCTATTTTACAGAGGGAATTCTGATCTGTATGGAGACCAGGGATTAAGAAAATTTCGAAATGTTGGTTCAAACTGGACTGGTCTAAAAATAAAAAACTGGCTATTTTTGCCAAGCCACTTCTGTGCTATGATTTGTGAAACAGTCAGAGCGCCTTCGCAGCTGCAGGTACCTGATGGTTAAAATATCGTACAAGGGAGTGGCTATTTTTATGAACAGAAAGAATGAAAAAGTATATAAGGTGGTAATCACCGGACTGATGGCAGCGCTTTGCTATGTGGCATTTACCTTTTTAAAGATCCCGATCCCAACATTCGGCGGCGATATGACAGCGCTTCACATTGGCAACGCTTTCTGCGTACTGGCGGCACTGTTATTGGGTGGCTGGTACGGCGGGCTGGCAGGTTCCTTAGGAATGACTATTGCGGATATCCTGGATCCAGTTTACATTACAAGCGCGCCGAAGACTTTTATTTTAAAGCTTTGCATCGGCCTGATCGCTGGATTTGTGGCACACAAGATCGCACATATTACCGATGACCATGATCCAAAATACATTTTCAAATGGAGCCTGATCGCATCCATCGCAGGACTTGGTTTCAATGTGATCATGGACCCGATCGTGGGTTATTTCTATAAGAATTACATTCTGGGCGTGGAGTCCTCCGCAGCAAAGATTATGGCAACCTGGGCAGCAGGCGCAACCTTTATCAACGCCGTAGCCGGAACTATCGTTGTGGTAGTTGTCTACATGGCAGTACGCCCGGTACTGAAAAAAGCAGGGCTGTTTTTCCATATTTAAGCTGGATATCAGAAAAAAGGGGTTTCTTTTGTCTGAAAAGTGGTGTATAATCACATGAAACGGACTAACTGTGTAAATGAAAGAAAACAGTTGCCAACAGGTTATATTTTAGGAGGAGACCCATGTTAGATTTAAAGTTTGTCAGAGAAAATCCTGAAGTAGTAAAACAGAACATCCGCAACAAATTCCAGGATGCGAAGCTGCCGATGGTAGATGAAGTGATTGAGTTAGACGCGAAGAACCGCGCTGCAAAAGCAGAAGCAGACAACCTTCGTGCATCAAGAAATAAATTATCCAAACAGATCGGTCAGTTAATGGGCCAGGGCAAGAAGGAAGAGGCAGAGGCTGTGAAAGCACAGGTAACTGCTAACGCTAACCGTCTGGCTGAGTTAGAGAAGATCGAGGCTGAGTTAGATGAGAAGATCTTAAAGATCATGATGACCATTCCAAACATCATTGATCCAAGTGTTCCGATCGGCGAGGACGACAGCAAGAACGTAGAGATCGAGCGTTTCGGCGAGCCGGTTGTTCCGGATTTCGAGATTCCATATCACACCGATATTATGAAGACTTTCGATGGTATTGACCTGGATGCAGCAGGAAGAGTTGCAGGTAATGGCTTCTACTATCTGATGGGCGATATTGCAAGACTGCATTCTGCAGTATTAGCATACGCAAGAGATTTCATGATCGACCGTGGATTCACTTACTGCATCCCACCTTTCATGATCCGCAGCAATGTGGTAACTGGCGTTATGTCCTTCGCTGAGATGGACGCGATGATGTACAAGATCGAGGGAGAGGATCTGTACCTGATCGGTACCAGCGAGCACTCCATGATCGGTAAATTCATCGACACCATTACCCCAGAGTCTGAGCTGCCTAAGACATTAACCAGCTATTCTCCATGTTTCCGTAAGGAGAAAGGTGCTCACGGCATTGAGGAGAGAGGCGTATACCGTATCCATCAGTTCGAGAAGCAGGAGATGATCGTTGTCTGCAAGCCAGAAGAGAGCAAGATCTGGTATGATAAATTATGGCAGAACACCGTAGATCTGTTCCGTTC
>CAKRWX010000002.1 GCA_934418055.1 uncultured Lachnospiraceae bacterium | reverse complement strand
GCTTCGGAACGTTCCATTCTGTATTTTTTACCATCTTAAAATATGCATACCGCTTTCAGGCATCCAATATTGTCCGGGATGAACAGAAAAATCAGTTTATCCGGGAAATGATGGATCAGTATGAACTGGACATCGAGGATGAGCATGAGTTTACTTCCGGTGTGCTCAGTGAGATCAGCTTCGTGAAAAGCGAGATGCTGGATCTGAATCATTATTATTCCCAGAACTGCTCTGAGGCAGTCTTTAAAAAACTGTATAAGGGCTATGAGGAACGGCTGCGCCGGGGGAATCTTCTGGATTTTGATGACATGCTGGTCATGTGCCATGAACTGTTTACTCAGCGGAAGGATATTTTGGCGGCATGGCAGCGGAAGTTTCAGTATATCCTGGTGGATGAGTTCCAGGATATTAATAAGGTTCAGTACGAGATCGTGCGGATGCTGGCGAAGCCGCAGGATAATCTGTTTATCGTAGGTGACGATGACCAGTCGGTGTACCGGTTCCGAGGAGCGAAGCCGGAGATTATGCTGGGATTTACCAAGGATTATCCGCAGGCGAAAATGACGCTGTTAGGCATGAATTATCGTTCCACGTCCGACATCGTGGACACGGCATGTCGATTGATTGCCCACAATCAGAAACGGTATCAGAAGGATTTAAAGGCATTTAAGGGCAGTGGAAAGCCGGTGGTGACGTTGATGAGCCATGATCCCCAGGAGGAGACCATGCAGATCGTGGAGGCCATCCAGGATTACCGAAAGGCGGGATATCAGTTGGAAGATATGGCGGTGCTTTACCGAACCAACTTAAATCCCCGTCTGATCATTGAAAAATTGATGGAGTACAACATTCCATTTTCCATGAGGGACTCGCTGCCGAACTTGTATGAGCACTGGATTTCGAAGAATATTTTAGCCTACATTCAGGCGGCCCACGGGGATCTGAGCCGGGGGAATATCCTGCAGATCATCAACCGGCCAAACCGCTATATCAGCCGGGACGCCCTGGGGGATGGAAAGATCTCCTGGGACGCCATTAAATCTTTTTACCAGGACCGGAACTGGATGGTGGAGCGGGTGGAACAGCTGGAATATGACCTGCTGATGATCCGTTCTATGGCTCCGGTGGCGGCAGTGAATTATATTCGGAAAGCGGTTGGGTATGACGATTATCTGAAGGAATATGCCCAGTTTCGCCGGATGAAATCGGAGGAACTTCTGGATGTGGCAGACCAGCTAAAGGAGAGCGCCGCCGGATTTAAAGAGGTTGACGCCTGGTTTGAACACATGAAGGAATACAAGGAACGGTTAAAAGAGCAGGCCAAGGCCCAGAGAGGGCAGAATGAGGGCGTGGCCCTGATGACCATGCACAGCTCCAAAGGACTGGAATTCCCGATCGTGTTTATTCTGGATGCCAATGAAGGGATCACGCCGCACCGCAAGGCGGTTCTGGACGCAGATGTGGAGGAAGAACGGCGGATGTTTTACGTGGCCATGACCAGGGCTAAGGAGCGGCTTCACGTGTGTTATGTGCAGGAGCGGTATGGCAAGAAACAGGAGCGGTCCCGGTTTATTTCGGAGTATTTATCGCCAGTGCCGGAATCGCCAGTTCATGGAGGTAAGAAAGCATGAGTGAGGCAGGAAGCAGATCAGAGTATGGTTTGATTCACATTTACTGCGGTGATGGCAAGGGAAAGACTACGGCGGCTACTGGACTGGCAGTTCGGGCGGCGGGAAGAGGAAAACGTGTGGTGATCGCCCGTTTTTTAAAGACGGATGATTCCGGGGAAGTGCCTGTGCTGAAGCAGATTCCGGGGATTACGGTGATTCCATGTACGAAAACCTTTGGATTTTATTTTCGGATGACGGAGGAGCAGAAAAAAGAGGCTGCAGTCTATTACAGCGGTCTTCTGGAGCAGGCGTGGCAGACGGCAAAAGAGCAGAGAGCGGGGCTTCTGGTGCTGGATGAGATTATGGCGGTCTGTAACTATGGGCTGGTGAACGAGAAACGGCTGCTGGAACTTCTGGAATCAAAGCCGGAGGAACTGGAAGTGGTGATGACCGGGCGGAATCCGTCGGAAATACTTCTTGAAAAAGCGGATTATGTGTCGGAGATCGTCAAGCAGAAGCATCCATTTGACCAGGGAATTGGAGCCAGAGAGGGAATTGAGTATTAAGCGGCCTGGGATGACTGCTGATTCAGAATGTGAAGTGATAGAAGTGCGAAAAAATGCTTGCGTTTCTGCTTTACATTTGATAGCATGGAATTATGCAGGAAACCTGCCGAAATCGACAAAAATCTGGAAACTACCAGAAATGGAAAGGAAAAAATATGGCAAAGAATCAGAACGTAGATCCGAACGAAGAAGAGAGAGAGGAAATGACCGTCACCCTGACACTGGACGACGATACCGAACTGGAGTGTGCGGTTCTTACGATTTTTGAGGCAGCAGGAAGAGATTACATTGCGCTGCTTCCACTGGATGGTGCAGAGGACGAAGAAGGCGAGGTTTATTTATACCGTTACAGCGAAGTAGACGGACAGCCTGAGTTAGACAACATCCAGGATGATGACGAGTACGAGGCTGCAGCAGACGCATTTGATGAGTTCTTAGATGGACAGGAGTATGATGAACTGGTCAGCGAAGAGGATCTGGACGATCTGTAAATCGATGAATAAAAGAAAAAAAGGAGCAGCTGCCATTGCGATGGTGGCTGCTGTTGTGTTTACAGCAGGAATTTTTTATACCAAAAGAGAATCTGTGACAGGAACCGCATCGGCTGTATCTGGGCAGCAGACGGCAGAAGAAACCGCTGGAGAAACTGTTTCTGCGAAAAAGATCGGCATCTGCATTTACCGCTATGATGATGATTTTATGAAACTGGTTACCAAAGAATTGAAACACAGTTTTGTAAGTGATTATGATATTGAGGAAAATAATATTTTCACATTTTACGCGGAAGAGGATCTGGAAAAGCAGCAGGAGCAGATCGAGAAATTGATGGATCGGGGCGTCTGCGGTCTGGTGATCCAGGCGGTGGAGGAAGCGGAGATTCCAGCCATGGTTGATCAGTGCAGAAATAGGCAGATTCCGGTGGTTTTTGTCAACAGTGAGCCTCCAGAAGAAGAAAAACTGCGGTGGTCGGAAGAGAATATCGCTGCGTCCTGGGTGGGAACCGATGGCAGACAGGCTGGAACCTATCAAGGAGAATTGATCCTGGAATCGCCCCACCATGGGGATTTTAATGGAGATGGAATCGTGTCTTATGTGATGATCCAGGGAGATTTGGATGCTGAGGATACGAAGAACCGGACGGAATACTCTGTGAAAACTTTGACAGACCAGGGAATCCGGGTACAGAAGTTGATGGAGTCTTCTGGAAACTGGGAAGAATCCCGCGGAAAGGAACTGACCGAACAGGCCCTAAAACGATACGGACGGCGGGCGGAAGTGATCATCTGCAATAATGACGCTATGGCCAACGGTGCAGCAGCTGCCATTAAAGAGGCCGGAAGAACCGTCGGCAAAGATATCTGCCTGGTTGGCGTGGATGGCCTGAGAAGTACCGTAACGGCAGTCCGTGATGGAGATGTGACAGGAACAGTTCTGAACGATTACCAAGGCCAGGCGAAAAAGGCGGCAGAAGTGCTGATGAAGCTGGTAGATGGAGAACATGTGGAGGCGGAATATCTGGTAGATCATGTGAAAATTTCTGGAAATGGTCAATAGAAGATACGTACAGGAAATGATCGGCTTATACTGTGGCGGCAGAATGTTTCGCTGTCGCCACAGTGCAGTTTGTCCATGTTAAATAGAAGCCAGTCTGCTGTTCTGATACTCTCCGGAGAATGTCACATCTTCCCCAAACCAGTCTGGCGGGAGAAATGCGTTTGCCTGTTCTTCGGTTTCAAACTCTACTTCTACCAGCATCAGTCCTTCATAACGGCCGGAGAAAATGTCAAGTTCCGCTGTATAGGAAGTGCCGGGAAGAGGGATACGGAAACGCTGTTTGGTCAGGACGATGCCGTCGGCTTTCGTCAACAGATGTTCGTAAGAATCCTGGTTTAATGGAAGATTGTATTCTTCTCGTGCCAGAAGCCCTTTGGATTTATAAGTGAGATAGTACTGGTCATCCTCCTTGCGGATCCGGACAACTGGATTAGTGGAGAGGTATGCCTGTTCGATCTGGTGGGATGGATACTGGCCGTAGTCCGCAGGAAGAGCAGAGACCAGAAATTTGCGTTCGATTTCCATTTTTAAGCCTTTCTTAAATGATAAATAAAGAATTCTGTGTTTTCTTACAGTCAGTGCTGCAAGTGCGCATAACTGTTAAATTGTTCTAAAATATCTGTTTCTTATCATAACATATCCACGAAAATGCCACAAGTGCTTGTATTTACTTGAAAACTATGATATAATGCTAACTTGAAGTGTAACGCCCTTAGCCCTGGCGGTTCACATATATTTCAAGGAGGAACCCATAGCATGAGTTTACAAGTAGAGAATTTAGAAAAGAACATGGCAAAGCTGACCGTAGAAGTGCCGGCTGAGAAGTTTGAAGAGGCTATCAAGACCGCATATAACAAGAACAAGAATCGCTTTGCGATCCCTGGCTTCCGTAAAGGTAAAGCACCTCTGAACATGATCGAGAAGATGTACGGTGTTCAGGTATTTTACGAGGAGGCTGCTAATATCGTATTAGATGAGACTTATCCAGAGGCTGCTGCTGAGAGCAAACTGGAGATCGTTTCCAGACCTGAGATTGACCTGGTTCAGATCGAGAAAGGCAAAGATTTCATTTACACTGCTACTGTAGCTGTAAAACCAGAAGTAACCTTAGGTGAGTACAAAGGCGTAGAGGTTGAGAAGGTTTCCGCTGAAGTAACAGACGAGGATGTAGAGAAAGAGTTAAAGAGAGTTCAGGAGCAGAACTCCAGACTGTTAACTGTTGAGGACAGACCAGTTGCTGATGGCGATCAGACTGTAATCGATTTCGAGGGATTTGTTGATGGCAAGACCTTCGAGGGTGGTAAGGGCGAGAACTATCCACTGACTATCGGTTCCCACTCCTTCATCGATACTTTCGAGGAGCAGTTAATCGGTAAGAACATTGGTGAAGAGTGCGAAGTAAACGTTACTTTCCCAACTGAGTACCATGCAAAAGAACTGGCTGGCAAACCAGCAATGTTCAAAGTAACTGTAAAAGAGATCAAAGTAAAAGAACTTCCTGAGTTAAACGATGAGTTCGCTGGAGAAGTTTCTGAGTTCGATACTCTGGATGAATACAAAGCTGATTTAAAGGCAAAACTTGCAGAGAGCAAAGAAAAAGCAGCTAACACTGAGAACGAGAACCGTGTAGTTGCAAAAGTTGTTGAGAACGCAACCATGGAGATTCCTGAGCCAATGATCGAGAGCCAGGTACAGAACATGATCAACGACTACGCTCGCAGAATGCAGAGCCAGGGTCTGTCTCTGGATCAGTACATGAAATTCACAGGCATGACTTTAAAAGATCTGCAGGATCAGACTAAACCACAGGCTGAGACCCGTATCCGCACCAGACTGACTCTGGAAGCAGTTGTAAAAGCTGAGAACATCCAGGCTACTGATGAGGAAGTAGAGAAAGAGCTTCAGGAGATGGCTGACGCTTACAAGATGGAGTTAGAGAAAGTGAAGAGCTTCATGGGTGAGAACGAGCTGGCTCAGATCAAAGAGGATTTAGCTGTACAGAAAGCAGTTGATCTGCTGGTTAAGGAAGCAAAACTTGCATAATTTGCATAAGAGATCAGAAGTAATCTGATTTGATATGTGTCCGGCAACCATGTCCTGCCCGGAAGGGATTACCTGCCGGAGCAGGTGCGTGGCTGCCGGATTCTTTTCGATTTATCGGAGAGATAATGGAAATGAAAGACAGGAGGATGGAAAATGAGTTTAGTACCTTATGTCATTGAATCCACCAGCAGAGGAGAGCGTTCCTACGACATTTATTCCCGTCTGCTGAAAGAAAGAATCATTTTCCTTGGAGAAGAGGTCAATGAAGTGACAGCCAGCCTTGTGGTGGCACAGCTTCTGTTCCTGGAATCTGAGGATCCGACGAAGGATATCAACCTGTATATCAACAGCCCAGGCGGTTCTGTTACGGCTGGTATGGCGATTTATGACACCATGAACTACATTAAGTGCGATGTTTCCACTGTATGTATGGGCATGGCAGCCAGCATGGGCGCATTCCTGTTAGCAGGCGGCGCAAAGGGCAAGAGATTTGCTCTTCCAAATGCTGAGGTGATGATCCATCAGCCATCTGGCGGCGCTCAGGGCCAGGCGACAGAGATCCGTATTGTTGCGGAGCAGATCCTTCGTACCAAGAAGAAATTAAATGAGATTCTGGCTGCCAACACTGGTCAGCCACTGGAAGTAATTGAGCGCGATACAGAGCGTGACAATTACATGACTGCGGAAGAGGCTGTAAAATACGGTCTGATCGACGCAGTAATCTCTAAACACTAACTAGAATGCATACGCCGGACAAAACGGCGTGACGAAAAGGAAGCGAGGTGTGAATATGCCGGGCAGAGTTGACGAGAAGATCCGCTGTTCTTTCTGCGGAAAGACCCAGGACCAGGTTCGCAAGCTGATCGCAGGCAACAATAACGTATTCATCTGTGATGAATGTATTGACCTGTGTTCTGAGATCCTGGAAGAGGAATTGCCGGAAGAGGAGCATGCTGCTGAGAACTTCGGAGATATCAATCTGTATAAGCCGAAGGAGATCAAGGCATTTCTGGATGAATACGTCATCGGACAGGATGAAGCCAAGAAAGTACTGTCTGTGGCCGTCTATAATCACTACAAGAGAATTACTTCCATTAAAAAAATGGATGTGGATGTACAGAAGAGTAACATTCTGATGCTGGGACCGACTGGTTCTGGTAAGACCTATCTGGCCCAGACTCTGGCGAAGATACTAAACGTTCCATTTGCCATTGCAGATGCGACTGCTCTGACAGAGGCTGGTTATGTAGGCGAGGATGTGGAGAATATTCTGCTGAAATTGATCCAGGCTGCGGATTACGATGTATCCAAGGCGGAGTACGGTATCATTTACATTGATGAGATCGATAAGATCACTAAGAAATCAGAGAATGTCTCCATTACCAGAGATGTATCCGGCGAGGGCGTTCAGCAGGCATTGTTAAAGATCCTGGAAGGTACCGTTGCCAGTGTTCCGCCGCAGGGTGGAAGAAAGCATCCGCATCAGGAACTGATTCAGATTGATACTACCAATATCCTGTTTATCTGCGGAGGTGCTTTTGATGGCCTGGAGAAGATCATTGAGAACCGTCTCAGCACTGGTTCTATTGGTTTTAACGCAGAGATCGTTAATAAGAACGATACCGATATTGACAAACTGCTGAAAATGACAGAGCCGCAGGATCTGGTGAAATTTGGCCTGATCCCAGAGTTTATCGGACGTGTGCCGGTTTTCGTGTCTCTGGAACTTCTGACAGAGGAGGCGCTTTTACGGATCTTAAAGGAGCCGAAGAACGCGCTGGTAAAACAGTATCAGAAACTCTTTGAAATTGATGATGTGAAGCTGGAATTTACGGATGACGCATTGAGAGAGGTTGCTCATCTGGCTACTGAGCGAAAGACTGGAGCCAGAGGACTTCGTTCGATCATGGAGTCTGTGATGATGGATATGATGTATGAGATTCCATCCGATGATAATGTTGGAATCTGTACCATTACAAAAGGTGTGGTAGATGGCACAGGTGAACCGGAGCTTGTGTACCGGGATACCGCCGTACCGCAGACCAGCAAAGCACAGAGATTAAAGAAAGAACGGCCGGGAGAGATCGCTTAAACGGCTTTTGTGAAAATGGGGGCCCATAAAGCCTCCATTTTTATTCGTAAGATAGAACTATACAAAAGGAGGAGATTCCTGAATGGAAGGAACAGTCATTACCATGCCAGCAGTGGCGCTGCGGGGCCTGACGGTATTTCCTACGATGATGATCCATTTTGATATTAACCGGAAACGTTCCATTGCAGCCGTGGAAAAAGCCATGGTGTCTGATCAGAAGGTATTTCTGGTAACCCAGAGACAGCCGGAGGTGGCAGAGCCTGGACTTTCTGATCTGTATCAGGTTGGTACCATTGCCCTGGTAAAGCAGATGGTGAAACTGCCAGGAGGCAATATCCGGGTCATGGTAGAGGGCTTAAAACGGGCGGAACTGTTGGATTTAGACAGTGAAGATCCCATGTTAGTAGCCCAGGTGGAAGAGCTGGAACTGCAGGAAGAGGACGATCTGGATCCCATTGCCAGAGAGGCTATGTGCCGGATTCTGAAGGAAAAACTGGAGGAGTACGGAGCGGATTTTGCCAAATTGGCGAAAGAAGTGATTCCGCCGATGCTTCTGATCAAAGATCTGGATCAGCTGATGGACCAGATCATGATCCAGCTTCCGTGGGAATACACGGAGCGCCAGGAGATGCTGGAGGCTCTTTATACCAGCCAGCGCTATGAGATTCTGGTACATCACCTGATCAATGAAATCGAGGTGGGACGGATCAAGCGGGATTTCCAGAGCAAGGTGAAAGCCAGCATTGACAAGAATCAGCGGGATTATATTCTCCGGGAACAGATGCGGATCATCCGCGAGGAACTGGGAGAGGACAGTCCATCCAGTGAGGCCGATGAATACAGCCGTCAGCTGGAGAATCTGAAAGCAGATAAAGAGACCAAGGACAAATTAAAGAAGGAAATCGACCGCTTTAAGGTGATGCCAAGCGGAAGCCAGGAGGCCAATGTGCTCCGGACTTACATCGAGACTCTTCTGGAACTGCCATGGAAGAAGGTTTCCAGAGACAATAATGATATCCGCCATGCAGAGGAGATCCTGAATGCGGATCATTATGGACTGGAGAAGGTAAAAGAGCGTATTCTGGAGTATCTGGCAGTCCGCACACTGAATAAGAAGGGCAATGGCCCGATTCTTTGTCTGGTGGGACCTCCTGGAACTGGTAAAACATCTATTGCCCGTTCCGTAGCCAGGGCGTTAAATAAGAAATATGTCCGCATCAGCTTAGGCGGTGTCCGTGATGAGGCGGAGATCCGCGGTCACAGAAAGACCTATGTAGGCGCTATGCCAGGCCGTCTGGTGGAGGGACTTCGTCAGGCTGGCGTCAGCAATCCGCTGATGCTGCTGGATGAGATCGATAAAGTAAGCAGCGATTATAAGGGAGACACTTCTTCCGCACTGTTGGAGGTGCTGGACGGAGAACAGAACGTGAAGTTCCGCGATCACTATGTGGAGACGCCGATTGATCTGTCCCAGGTGTTATTTATCGCTACTGCCAATACCACACAGACCATTCCAGGGCCGTTGTTAGACCGTATGGAAGTGATCGAGATCAACAGCTATACGGAAAATGAGAAGTTCCACATTGCGAAAGACTATCTGGTAGAGAAACAGATGGAGAAAAATGGTCTGAAAGAGGATGTTCTGACCATCAGCGATGAGGCAATCAAGAAGATTATCCATAATTACACCAGAGAAGCCGGAGTCCGTAATCTGGAGCGCCGGATCGGTGATGTATGCCGGAAGGCGGCGAGGGAGTATCTGGAAGACAAGCATGTGAAAATTCATGTGAGAGAAGACAGCCTGGAGAAATACTTAGGCAAAGAACGGATTTCCTTTGAGGACGCCAATGAGGAAGATCAGGTGGGAATCGTCCGCGGTCTGGCATGGACCAGTGTAGGCGGCGATACCTTACAGATCGAGGTCAATGTCATGCCTGGCAAGGGAGAACTTCTGATGACAGGACAGATGGGTGATGTGATGAAGGAGTCCGCGCGGATTGCCTTAACTTACGTCCGTTCCATCAGCCCGGAATATCAGGTGGCAGATGACTATTTTGAGACCCACAGTCTCCATATCCACATTCCAGAGGGCGCTGTGCCGAAGGATGGCCCTTCAGCGGGTATTACCATGGCGACAGCCATGCTTTCCGCAGTGACCAACCGTCTGGTGGATTGTAAGACAGCCATGACTGGTGAGATCACATTGAGAGGACGGGTGCTGCCGATCGGCGGTCTGAAGGAGAAGATTCTGGCGGCGAAGATGGCTCATATGAAGAAGGTTCTGGTTCCGGATAAGAACCGGCCGGATATCGGGGAACTGTCGGAGGAGATTCTGGAAGGTCTTGAGATCGTTTATGTCAGCACCATGAAAGAGGTGCTTGACCAGGTTCTGAAAGGAGTTAACGCATGATTATAAAGAAAGCAGAACTGGAGACTGTCTGCGGTGTCACCAGTACATTTCCGCAGAATGACCACCCGGAATTTGCCTTTGCAGGGAAATCCAATGTGGGCAAATCTTCTCTGATCAATGGCCTGTTAAACCGCAAGGCTCTTGCCCGCACGTCTTCCCAGCCGGGCAAGACCCAGACCATTAATTTTTATCATATCAATGATGAACTCTATTTCGTGGATCTTCCAGGTTATGGCTATGCCAAGGTAACCCAGGAAGTGAAGGCAAAATGGGGAAAAATGATCGAGCGGTATCTGAAATCATCAGATGTGCTGAAATGCGTGTTTTTGCTGGTGGATATCCGGCATGAACCGTCGGAAAATGATAAGACCATGTATGAGTGGATTCTGTATAATGGATTTCATCCGGTGGTGATTGCAACGAAATTAGACAAAATCAAGAGAAGCCAGGTGGCAAAACAGGTGAAGCTGGTTCGTCAGGGGTTGGGGATGGAGAAGGAAGGAATTCTGATTCCGTTTTCGGCGGAGACGAAGCAGGGGAGAGATGAGATCTGGGCTTTGATTGAGAGTCTGATGGGGGCTGCACCGGAACTGCAGGGAGATGTGCAGGAAGAAGCAGAGGTGCAGGAGTAGGTTTGTTGGCGAAGGGCCGGAGTCAGCTGCGCGACAATATAATAGTCTCAACCACAACGTAGGATGCCGCTGGCTCCGGACCTTAGTCAACAATCTTTACAACGATGCCACAAAATACGTCAACGCCAGCATATCCGCGCTGCCACCTGGCGAGATGTTCATGTCGATAAATTCTTGATCGAGTGTTCTTATTTCAGCAATAAAATCCCGTTTATCAATTCCTGAATCTAACATACTCTGAATCTGAGCCTGTACTTTTCTGAAAGTCTCATAATCAGATCTTGCAATGATATTCGTATCTACAGATCCTGCAATAATATGCAGCAGGGTTAATACACCTGCATCATTGGCAGATAAGCCTTCATTCCGGTACTGTCGGAATACCGGAAGAGCGGTTTCGAATACGGTCGGATAGCCATCAGCAGCTTCTCCGCGGATTCCTGTGATGCCATAGCGGGCGAAAAGACGTTCCCCGTGGGTTTTGGTATTTTCCAGGGTAATGCCCTGGAAATCGTCTAAAATATGGGCGGTCATCTGGCGGCAGGTGTCACGGAAGGCGTCTTCTGTGTAAGGAATATCATTTCCATACAGATAGCCAAGGGCGCAGCAGAAGATGCCCAGGGAGAAGATCATGCCTTTGTGGGTGTTGACGCCGCCGGTGGCCTGCTTCATGACGGCTTCTGCCTGGATGCCGATGGGGCGGATCAGGGCGAAGACGTCTTCGCAGGAACGCTCATGATTTTTGATGCCGCAGAGAGTGAATTCCTCAAAAAACTGATTTAGGGACACGGCGCTGCTCTGGAAGGTGTAAAAATCCATGTCCTTGTGGGAGCCGGAGTTGTCCCGGTCCACCAGTCCTGGCTTCGGGGTGGCGGCTACTTCGTAGAGAAGGGATGCCATGGCGAGGGAGGAGATCTGGTGGGCGTACTGATGGTGGAAATAGTCCTCCATAATCTCGCATTCCCGCGTCAGAATTTCGTCCACACTGTGAGTCCGGGAGCGGCTGCATACGAACGCGTCCTGGTTGCACAGGAGGCATTTGCGGGGCGGCATATGGAAGTCCGTCCGGGAGATCTTAGTGCCATCCGGGGATAACACGTCTAAGTCAAAAAGCCGTCCCAAAGGCGTCCGTTCTTCCAAACGGCACAGAATTTCCTTTACAGTTCTGGCATCGGAATCAATGACGAGAAATGCCTCGTATCCGGTGACGTCCTCGATCCGTTTTTCTTCCACGATCGGAAGCTTCCACGCCATACACTGGGTGCGGATCATGGAGAGTCCTTCCTCAAAGGTACGAATGGCAAGAGGGAAGACCTTGATCGGTCCAACGATATTTAAAGTAAATGAAATCAGCGGAAGCTGGTGTTCGCCGAGCAGCTTCTGCTGGACAAACTGGCGGCGTTCCCTGGCGTCTAACATTTTCGGCAGTTCCACGTACTGGCCGGTCACGATTTTCTGAAGATTCATGGATGGTATCTCCTTATTTCCATACGATATTAGGACAGTGGGAGAAATGAAACGGTGTTCTGTATAAAGACGGCTGCATTTCTCTGCAATAGAAAAAGTATAGCATAAAAAATAGAAAAAATATACTGGTTGATGGAGAATGTGATCGGAATGCCGTTGGAAGCAGGGCGTACCGGATTTGCAAGGGTAAACGATGTATGATAAGATAGTGTAAGTTAAGAGATAAAAATTGGACAAAAATTATGGCGCAGAAGAGAAGAAATTCTGATGCCTTGAAAAGAAAGGCGGTGTGGGCATGGAAGGACAATACTATACGTCAGGGCAATTTGCGAAAAAGGCCAATGTGACGATCCGGACCATCCGGTTTTACGATAAACAGGGAATCTTAAAGCCAAGCAAGATCAGCGAATCCGGCTACCGGCTGTATACCGATGAAGATTTTGGCCGGCTGCAGAAGATCCTGTCCTTAAAATACCTGGGATTTTCTCTGGAGGAGATCATGGCCATGACCATTAATGATGATTCTGAGGATATCGCCCATTCCCTGGAACTGCAGAAAGGCCTGATCCGTAAGCGAATCCTGCATTTGCAGATGATGGAAAAGACATTGGAGGACACGGCACAGATGGTGGAACAGTCCGGCAATGTGGACTGGAACGACATCCTGAACCTGATCCATATCACCAACATGGAGCACGCCATCGTGGAACAGTACAAAAATGCCGTGAACTTAAATGTCCGAATCGCTCTGCATCAGCGTTTTTCTCACAATCCAGTGCCCTGGTTTACCTGGCTGGCAGATCAGATCGCTTTAAAAGACGGAGACCAGGTGCTGGAGGCAGGATGTGGAAATGGAGAACTGTGGTGTCATAGAAGTCAAATTCCGGATATTCGTCTGTACCTGACGGACATTTCCTCTGGAATGGTGGAGGACGCGATGAAGCGTCTGAAGGAAGAACCAAGGCTGGCATCGCTTTCGAAAAAGATCCAGTTTGGCACAGAGGACTGCCAGAAATTCAGTTTTCCGGATCTGACGTTCGACACGGTGATCGCCAACCATGTCCTGTTTTACGTGAAAAATCTGCCACAGGCACTAAAAGAGGTGCGGAGAGTCCTGAAAACGGGCGGAACCTTCTATTGCAGCACCTACGGGAAAAACCACATGAAAGAGATCACCTCCATGGTGCAGGAGTTTGATCCGCGGATCACGTTGTCAGAAGTGGCTCTTTATGAACTGTTTGGTCTGGAAAATGGAGAATCCATGCTGCGGGAACAGTTTGAAGAGGTGGAGCTGCGGATGTATGAGGACTATCTGCTGGTGGACGAGGCGGAGCCGTTGTTGGACTATATCTTGTCCTGCCATGGAAACCAGAGCGAGATATTAAACCAGAGACAGCTGGAATTCAAGGCGTTTTTGCAGAAGAAAATCGAGGAACATGGGGCGATCAAGATCACGAAGATGGCGGGAATCTTTGTGTGTCGGAAGAAAAGCGAGTGATGGTGTTCATGGATTAAAATCGAGAATCTTCGTATAAGTAGTCTATATGTTATTGATAATTTTGCATCTATCATGAAAAAAGTTCTTGACAGTGACGTAACGTCACCCTTTATAATACCATTTAGAAGCCAAAAAAGAAACAAATTGCATCAGCGTTAAGCGTGCAATACCGGTTATGCAATGACAAGCTGCATAACTCTGGAAAACATATGATAAACGGAGGTATTCTTTATGAAAGGTATTATTCTGGCAGGCGGTTCCGGAACAAGACTGTATCCACTGACCATGGTAACATCCAAGCAGTTGCTGCCGATTTACGATAAACCAATGATCTATTATCCATTATCCGTGCTGATGAGCGCAGGCATCCGTGAGGTCCTGATCATTTCCACACCAGATGACACACCGAGATTTGAGGCGCTGTTAGGGGACGGACATCAGTTTGGTATCAGCTTATCCTATGCAGTCCAGCCATCTCCAGACGGACTGGCTCAGGCGTTCATCATTGGCGAGGAGTTTATCGGGGATGACCACGTTGCCATGATTCTGGGTGATAACATTTTCGCAGGACACGGCCTGAAGAAGAGACTGCTGCGCGCGGCGAACAAGCAGGAGGGCGCTACGGTATTTGGCTACTATGTAGACGATCCAGAGCGTTTCGGTATCGTGGAGTTTGACGCAGACGGACGTGCCATTTCCATCGAGGAGAAGCCGGAGAAACCGAAGTCCAATTACTGTGTGACCGGTCTGTATTTCTACGATAATAAGGTAGTAGAGTACGCCAAGAGTTTAAAACCATCTGCCCGCGGTGAGTTAGAGATCACCGATTTGAACCGGATCTATCTGGAGCAGGGCAAGCTGGATGTGGAGCTGTTGGGACAGGGCTTTACTTGGCTGGATACCGGCACACATGAGTCCCTGGTAGATGCGACAAACTTTGTCCGCACCGTTGAGGGACATCAGCACAGAAAGATCGGCTGTCTGGAGGAGATCGCTTACTTAAATCATTGGATCACCAAAGACCAGCTTCTGGAGAACATCCAGCCACTGAAGAAGAATCAGTATGGCCAGTATCTGATGGACGTATTAGCAGGTAAATTTATTGATAAATAGACAGGAGAACAATTATGAAGATTTTAGTCACAGGCGGAGCCGGATTTATCGGCGGAAACTTCGTACATCACATGGTAAATAAATACCCAGATTATCAGATCGTAAACCTGGATCTGTTAACCTACGCAGGCAACTTAGAGACCTTAAAACCAGTGGAGAATAAGCCAAACTACAAGTTCGTAAAAGGCGACATCGCAGACGAGCCATTTATCATGGACTTATTCGAGAAAGAGAAATTTGATATCGTGGTAAACTTCGCTGCAGAGAGCCACGTAGACCGTTCCATCACGGATCCTGGCATTTTCGTACAGACCAACGTTATGGGAACCAGAGTCCTTCTGGACGCTGCAAGAAAATATGGTGTAAAACGTTATCATCAGGTATCTACCGATGAGGTATACGGCGATCTGCCATTAGACCGTCCGGATCTGTTCTTCACTGAGGAGACCCCGATCCATACTTCCAGCCCATACAGTTCTTCCAAGGCAAGTGCAGATCTGTTTGTACTG
Organism: uncultured Lachnospiraceae bacterium; assembly: GCA_934418055.1. Taxonomy (GTDB): domain Bacteria; phylum Bacillota; class Clostridia; order Lachnospirales; family Lachnospiraceae; genus UBA3402. The sequence continues at coordinate 24,847 of CAKRWX010000002.1, read as the reverse complement.
GCTTACTACAGAACTTATGGACTGCCAGTGACCATTTCCAGATGCTCCAACAACTATGGTCCATATCATTTCCCGGAGAAGCTGATTCCTCTGATCATCAGCCGTGCCCTGGCAGACGAGGAGCTTCCAGTATACGGAACTGGCGAGAATGTCAGAGACTGGCTGCATGTATCTGACCACTGTGAGGCCATTGACCTGATCATCCACAAGGGCAGAGTTGGAGAGGTTTACAATGTAGGCGGACACAACGAGCGCACCAACTTAGAGGTTGTGAAGACCATCTTAAAGGCATTGAATAAGCCAGAGAGCCTGATCCGTTTCGTCACCGACCGTCCAGGCCATGACAGACGTTATGCCATCGATCCGACCAAGTTAGAGACTGAGCTTGGCTGGAAACCGAAATATACCTTCGATACCGGAATTGAGCAGACCATCGACTGGTATCTGAACAACCGTGAGTGGTGGGAGCACATCATTTCCGGCGAGTATGCGAACTATTTTGACAAGATGTATGGAGAGAGACTGTAATGAGAGTTCTGGTAACAGGTGTGAAAGGACAGCTTGGATACGACGTGATGAACGAACTGGCGAAGAGAGGCCATGAGGGCATTGGCGTGGATATCCAGGAAATGGATATTACAGACGCGGCTTCTGTGGAGAGAGTGATCACAGAGGCAGCGCCGGACGCAGTGATCCACTGTGCGGCTTATACGGCAGTGGATGCGGCAGAGGATAACGTAGATCTGTGCCGCAGAGTCAACGCAGGCGGTACGGAGAATATTGCCAAAGTCTGCAAGGCGTTAAACTGCAAAATGATGTACATCAGCACCGACTATGTGTTCAACGGCCAGGGAACCAGACCGTGGGAGCCGGACGATGCGAGAGAACCGTTAAATGTCTATGGACAGACCAAGTACGAGGGCGAGCTGGCAGTGGAAGCGCTGGAGAAGTTCTTCATTGTCCGTATTGCGTGGGTATTTGGTGTTAACGGCAAGAATTTCATCAAGACCATGTTAAATCTGGGCAAGACCAGAGATCATCTGACGGTTGTGGCAGACCAGATCGGTTCTCCGACCTATACCTATGATCTGGCGCGTCTGCTGGTGGATATGATCGAGACGGACAAATACGGCCGTTATCACGCAACCAACGAGGGACTGTGCAGCTGGTATGAGTTTGCCTGCGAGATCTTTAAACAGGCGGGCATGAACGTAACCGTCAGCCCAGTGACCAGCGACCAGTATCCGGCCAAGGCGAAGCGTCCGATGAACAGCCGGATGGATAAGTCCAAGTTAGATGAGATGGGATTTGAGCGTCTTCCTTCCTGGCAGGATGCACTGGGAAGATATTTAAAAGAAATTCAGTAAAAAGGATAAAGATTTGTGCGAAAAGGGCTGCCCTAGCTAAAAGGGCAGCCTTTTTTCAATCCATGCGATCCCTTGGTAAAGGCAGGTGGAGAGCAGACACAGGATCACAATGGACATAACCAGCAGATCCATTTTAAACACCTGGGAAGCGTAAATGATCAGGTATCCAAGTCCGGCCTTGGCGCACAGAAATTCGCCAATGATCACGCCCACCAGACACAGACCGATGTTCACCTTCATGGTGCTGATGAGAAGGGGAATGGAGGACGGGATCAGGACTTTGACGAGAACATCCCGTTTGGAGCCGCCCAGAGAGCGGATCAGCCGGATCAGGTCCGGGTCAGTCTGCGTGAATCCTGTATACAAGGTCAAAATAGACCCGAATACCGCCACAGAGACCGCCGCCAGAATGATGGTGTGCATATGGCTGCCCAGCCAGACGATCAGCAGAGGTGCCAGGGCGGATTTGGGCAGGCTGTTTAACATGACCAGATAAGGCTCCGCGATCTGAGAGGCAGTGCGGTTAGACCACAGAAGTACCGCCAGGGTGACGGAGACGAAAACGGTCAGAAGAAAGCTGATCAGGGTCTCATATAACGTAATCCCAATATGGAGAAAAATACTTTTGTCCATGGCCATGGTGTAAAAGCAGAGGAAGATTCTGGAGGGACTGCTGAAAATAAAGGCATCGATCAGTCCCAGATCCGCGGAAATCTCCCAGAGTCCTGCAAACAGGAAAAACACCAGAAACCTGGCGCTTCCCACCAGGATTTGGTGGCGTTTTTCTGCTTTTAAGAATGCTTCCTGGGCTTTGGAGGGACGGGATTCATTCATGTTCTTTGATCTCCTTCCACAACTGATTAAAATAAACAGAAAAATCCGGTGCATTGCGCCGGGACAATGGACGGTCGTACTGGGTATCAAACCGGATCTCCATGATTCCAGCCACATGGCCGGGACGGCTTCCCAGAATCAGGATCCGGTCCGCCACGGAGATGGCTTCGGATAAGTCGTGAGTCACTAAAATGGCGGTTTTTCCACGGGTCCGGATGATGGAGCTGATGTCATCGCAGACCTCCAGGCGGGTCTGGTAATCCAGGGCGGAAAATGGTTCGTCAAGCAGCAGGATATCCGGTTTGAGGGCCATGGTGCGGATTAGGGCGGCACGCTGGCGCATACCGCCGGAAAGTTCAGAAGGCCGGGAGGCGGAAAACTGCTCTAAACCGTAAGTCTTTAACATAGAAAGCAGGCTTTTTTTATCGCCGTACGAAACATTTCCCCGGATCTCCAGCCCTAAGGCCGTGTTGGAGAGAATGGAGCGCCACTCGAAGAGATGATCTTTCTGCAGCATATAGCCGATGACGGCGGGAGAGTCCTTCCGGTCGATGCCGTCAATGGCGATGGAGCCTTCTTCTGGTGTTAAGAGCCCGCATAAAAGGGACAGCAAGGTGGATTTGCCGCAGCCGGAAGGGCCAACCACTGCGAGAAATTCCCCGTCTGCCACGTCAAAGGAAATATCGGAGAGAGCCTTGGTCTCCCCACTATGTGAATGGTAGGAATAGCTTAAATTCCTGACCTGAAGCTTTGGGGTCACAAACATACCTCCATGACAGAAGTTACTATAACATATGAATGGGTGGGAAAATGGTTCCGGGTGGAAAAAAGTACAAAATAGGGCTTCTCAGAAGCGACTGCGTATGCTATACTAATACTCGTAATTATCTTCTGAATTCAGGAATTTCTAGCTTCAGACATTCGTCAAAGAATTCCCAGATTAGACATATTACAATTCATCCCCTCAACAATTGAATAAGAATCCTGTCATAATTTTGCGAACGTTTTTTGACATGTCCAAAGTTTGCCTTTCATACATTTTATACTAGCAATAAGCTAACAAAAAAGAATGGAAGAGGAGAAATACTATGTCAGAAAAAACTATTGAAAACAACAAGGTAAGTGTCATTGGAAAGATCGTTTCAGATTTTACATTCAGCCATGAGGTATTTGGCGAGGGCTTTTATTTAGTGGATCTGGAGGTCAACCGTTTAAGCGACCAGGCGGATGTGATCCCGTTGATGATCTCTGAGCGCCTGGTAGATGTCACTGGAAATTATTTGGGCTGTACGGTGGAGGCCATCGGCCAGTTCCGTTCCTACAACCGGCATGAAGGCTCTAAAAACCGTCTGGTGCTTTCTGTATTTGTCCGGGAGATTCATTTTATGGAAGAATTTACAGATTATACCAAGACCAATCAGATTTTCCTGGATGGTTATATCTGTAAGACGCCAATCTACCGGAAAACTCCTCTTGGAAGGGAAATTGCGGATATTCTGCTGGCGGTGAACCGGCCGTATGGCAAATCCGATTACATACCGTGTATTGCCTGGGGCAGAAACGCCAGATACGCTTCTAATTTCCAGGTGGGAACCAGAGTCTGCATCTGGGGAAGAGTCCAGAGCCGGGAATATACCAAGAAGATCAGCGAGTCAGAGTGTGAGAAGCGGGTGGCTTATGAAGTGTCTGTCAGCAAGCTGGAATGTGTGGATCAGACCTTAGGATGACTTCAAAAATTAAGAATAAATTAAGAAAACTTGCAAAAAATAAAAAATTGTGTTAAGATATGCGGGCAATAAAGGGGTCTCATTAAACGAGGTGCAAAAGAATGAAACGTGGAAACGTAGAAGTCATTTGCGGAGAAGGTCTTGGAAAGACGTCATTGGCGCTTGGAAAAGGACTGAATGCCTTGGTGGATCACAAACGTGTCATTATGATCCAGTTTTTAAAAGGCTGCTCCCCGAAAGACGAACAGGAAGTCCTGGAACGACTGGAGCCTGATTTTAAAGTGTTCCGATTTGAAAAATCCAATTCATTTTTCGAAGAATTGTCGGAAGAGGAAAAAGCAGAAGAGTTGATCAATATCCGCAACGGTTTTAATTTTGCAAGAAAGGTAGCGGCCACTGGAGAGTGCGATGTCTTGATTCTGGATGAAGTTCTTGGAATCATTGACCAGAATATCATTACTCTGGAGGACGTGGAAAAGCTGCTGGAGTCCAAGGAGGAAGATTTGAACCTGGTTCTGACAGGTAAGGTGTTCCCGGAAAAGCTGAAACCCTATGTGGATGAGATTTCCAGGATTGAATATATTCAAGTTGACAAAAACAGAGAACAATGCTAGTATGATTTTGTAGGAAAAGTAGAGGTTGCGTGAATTATGAGTAACAGGCCGGATGCAGCAGGTGCAGATGAAGGCTTGTGAAAGGGAGGAGCGCCGAAGAGGAGTATCACCTGACAGTACGAATCTGGGCATAGGGCTAAGAACCGTATGACTGTCATCCTTGCGGATGGGGAGCTACTTAAAGAGATGAAATCATCAAGACTTTAAGAACTGACCTCCGCGTCAGTTCTTTTTTTACGCGGGTTTCACTCGTTCGCTAAGAAGATCTGATGAAACAGGAGAATTATGCGAATATATTTTTTAAGGAGGAAACAAACATGTCTATTTTTGAAGGAGCAGGAGTTGCATTAGTTACACCATTTAAAGAGAATGGAGATGTCAACTATGACAAGCTGGAAGAGATCTTAGAGGAGCAGATTGCAGGTGGTACCGATGCGATTGTTATTTGCGGAACTACCGGTGAAGCATCTACCATGTCCCATGAGGAGCATTTAAGCGTAATCAAGTACGGCTGTGAGGTTGTAAAGGGAAGAATCCCGGTCGTTGCAGGTACTGGTTCTAATTGTACACGCGAGGCAGTTTATATGTCTCAGAAAGCAGAAGAAGTTGGAGCAGATGGCGTTCTGTTAGTAACTCCATATTATAACAAGGCAACTCAGAATGGTCTGATTGCTCATTTCACTACCATCGCTGAGTCCATCAAGATCCCGGCTTTGCTGTATCACATTCCTGGAAGAACTGGTGTGACCATGAAACCAGAGACCATCGTAAGCCTGTGCAAGAACGTTCCGAATATCGTAGGCGTGAAGGAAGCAAGCGGTAACTTCTCCTCCATCGCTACCATGATGAGCATGGCAGATGGCTGCATCGATGTATATTCCGGTAATGACGACCAGATCGTTCCGTTACTGTCCATGGGCGGCAAGGGCGTAATCTCTGTTCTTTCCAACGTAGCACCAAGACAGACCCACGAGATCTGCCAGAAGTTCTTTGATGGAGATGTAAAGGGCAGCGCACAGATGCAGTTAGACGCGATCCCGTTGATCTCCGCATTGTTCAGCGAAGTAAACCCGATTCCGGTAAAAGCAGCTATGAACATGATGGGCAAAGAGGTTGGCCCGTTAAGACTGCCATTAACGGAGATGGAGGATGCTCATAAGGAAGTCCTGAAGCAGGCAATGAAAGCTTACGGGATCCTGTAATACCGGGGAACCGTCATTCTATGAATGGGCATGACGGAAAAGACTTTTTAAGTAAGACAACGGAGGAAGAACATGGTAAGAGTATTAATGCATGGATGCTGCGGCGCTATGGGACGTGTGATCACTGGCCTGGCAGCAGACAGAGAAGATTTAAAGATCGTAGCAGGTGTGGACAGAACTCAGGATGATTCTCTTGGATATCCGGTATTCCAGTCCCTGGAAGAGTGCAATGTAGATGTGGATGTGATCATCGATTTTACCGCAGCTCCAGCAGTGGATCATCTGTTAGACTACTGTGCAGAGAAGAAAGTTCCGGTGGTGTTATGTTCCACGGGTCTGTCTGACGCGCAGGTGGCAAAAGTGTCTGAGAGTGCCAAAGAAGTGGCAGTTCTCCGTTCTGCCAATATGTCCTTAGGCATTAACCTGTTAATGAAGCTGGTAAAGGATGCAGCAAGAACCTTAGCAGATGCTGGCTTTGACATCGAGATCGTTGAGAAACATCACAACCGGAAACTGGACGCTCCAAGCGGAACAGCCCTGGCTCTGGCAGATTCCATCAACGAGGCCATGGAAGACCGCTATCATTATACTTATGACCGCAGCACCCGCCATGAGAAGAGAGATCCGAAGGAGATCGGAATTTCCGCAGTCCGCGGTGGTTCCATCGTGGGAGAGCATGACGTGATTTTCGCTGGACAGGACGAGGTAGTGACCATCAGTCATACCGCTTATTCCAGAGCCATTTTCGGAAAAGGCGCTCTGGAGGCAGCAAAATTCCTGGCTGGCAGACCAGCAGGTCTTTACAACATGGCAGACGTGATCGAGGCAGGTAATTAATTTTTTAGATTTAAAAGTTTGAAAAAAATCCCATCATATTTCATTTTCCGAAGACACATACTAAGGGCAGAAAAAGAAAGGAGAATGGAATATGAAGAAAATCAAGATAAGCATGCTTGGCCTTATGTTTCTTTTAGCGGCAGTGATGATGACCGGATGCCGGAACCGTGATAACATGAATACCACACAGCCGGTCAGCCCATCCGCCGGAACTTCGTCCATGCAGGAGAGTACTTCTATGGAAGAAAATACTTCCGGTAACGAAGGCGATGGATCCTGGGCGGAAGAAAGTACCGGGGTGCTGGACGGGCTGATGGATGATGTGGAGCGCGGCGCGGATGATCTGATGGATGGAACCAGCGCTGGCGGTTCTATGGGGGCAGACGAGAGCACCCGATAAAAGAAATGAGAGGGGCAGGGCGGTACCGATAAAGTATTGCCTTGCCTTTTTGGTGCCATGAGGAAAATGAGGGAGACGACACATGAGCGGGAAATCATGGAGATCCTTCAAAAGACAAAGCCGTGGGGAGCGGCTGCTTAAGAGAGTGTGTTGTGTGCTGCTGATACTGGAAGTGTGGATTTTCTGGCATCAGATGGGACAGCCATTTTACTTCGTGGAAGAGCAGCTGGAAAGCCACTGGCAGAAAGTAACAGAGACCGTAACGCCGGGACTGGACTGGATCCTGCGAATCCGGCTGCGGATTCGGGATGGCACATTGGAGATCTACCGGATTCATTATCCAGTTTCCGATCCGCCTATTAGCAAAAATTATGAATGAAGTCCTTGTATTTGCATAGATGGTGTATTATAATTTCTACTGAAACAACGATCTTTTATATTTAGAACTTATAAAAGGCCCTGATAGGAAAGGAATCAAAGACGGATGAGTGACAAACAGAATCAGATTTTTGATGAGATCCATGAAGAGTGTGGTGTTTTTGGTATGTATGATTTAGATGGCGGAGAGGTAGCTTCCACCATCTATTATGGTTTATTTGCTCTTCAGCACAGAGGACAGGAAAGCTGTGGTATCGCAGTCAGCGACACGGAAGGACCAAAAGGAAAAGTAGCTGTACATAAAGACATGGGCCTTTGTAATGAGGTATTTACCCCAGATACTCTAGGCGGTCTTCACGGCAACATTGGCGTTGGACATGTGCGTTATTCCACTGCAGGAAGCAGCACCAGAGAGAATGCCCAGCCATTGGTATTAAACTATGTAAAAGGTACATTGGCCCTGGCTCATAACGGCAACCTGGTCAATGCGCCGGAGCTGCGCCGGGAATTGGAGTACACAGGTGCGATTTTCCAGACCACCATCGATTCTGAGGTAATTGCGTACCACATTGCCAGAGAGCGTATTAAGACCGCAACAGTCCAGCAGGCAGTGGCCAACGCCATGAAGAAGATCTCTGGAGCATACTCCCTGGTGATCATGAGCCCTAGAAAACTGATCGGTGCCAGAGATCCGTTTGGATTTAAACCTCTGTGTATCGGCAAGAAGGAGAATGCCTATATTCTGGCATCGGAAACCTGTGCTCTGGATACCATTGGCGCGACTTTTGTCCGTGATGTGGAGCCGGGTGAGATTGTCAGCATTACCAAGAATGGCATCGAATCTGACCGGAGCATGTGTCTGTCCGATCCGAAGAAACAGGCCAGATGTATTTTTGAATATATTTATTTTGCAAGACCAGACAGTGTGTTTGATGGGGTCAGTGTGTACCATTCCCGTATTTATGCAGGACGCTGCTTAGCAAAAGATGACCCGGTAGAGGCTGATCTTGTAGTAGGTGTTCCAGAATCCGGCAATGCAGCGGCATTGGGTTACGCTATGGAATCTGGAATTCCTTATGGAACCGCTTTTGTTAAGAACACGTATGTGGGCAGAACTTTTATTAAACCGAAGCAGAGCAACCGTGTATCTGCAGTCCGTGTAAAACTGAACGTATTAAGAGAGGCAGTGGCAGGAAAAAGGGTTATCATGATTGATGATTCCATTGTCCGCGGAACCACCAGCCATCAGATTGTGCGGATGCTGCGGGATGCCGGTGCAAAAGAAGTACACGTAAAGATCAGTGCGCCGCCATTTTTACACCCATGTTATTTTGGTACGGATATTCCATCGGAAGATCAGCTGATCGCCCACAACCGGACCATTGAGGAGATTTGTGAGCAGATTGGAGCAGATTCCTTATCTTATCTGCGGATGGAACGGCTTTACGAGATGGCAGAAGGACTGCCGATCTGTACTGCCTGTTTCAACGGAGAATATCCGATTGATCCGCCGAAGGAAGATATCCGCGGCGAGTATACACGGTAGCAGAAGAGTGAAGTAACTGTTCGGCGGGACTGCGTATTTGCTGCGCTGACCGTAAGAAAATTGAGAGGAGTTATTGAGTATGAACGATAGATATCAGAGTCCATTATCCGAGCGTTATGCCAGCAAGGAGATGCAGTATATCTTTTCCCCAGATAAAAAGTTTAAAACCTGGAGAAAATTATGGATCGCCCTGGCAGAGACTGAGAAGGAACTGGGGTTAAATATCACCCAGGAGCAGATTGATGAATTAAAGAGCCATCAGGATGATATTAATTATGAAGTGGCAAAGGAGAGAGAACGCCTGGTACGCCACGATGTAATGTCCCATGTCTATGCTTATGGCCAGCAGTGCCCGAAGGCAAAGGGAATTATTCATCTGGGTGCTACTTCCTGCTACGTTGGTGATAATACTGACCTGATCATCATGACCGAGGCATTAAAGCTGGTTCGGAAGAAACTGATCAACGTCATGGCAGAGTTAGCGAAATTTGCCGATACTTACAAAAACCAGCCGACTCTGGCATTTACCCATTTCCAGCCAGCACAGCCGACGACCGTTGGCAAACGTGCCACTTTATGGCTTCATGACCTGTGCCTGGACTTGGAAGATCTGGATTATGTGCTGGGAAGCATGAAACTGCTTGGCTCCAAGGGAACCACAGGAACCCAGGCAAGCTTCTTAGAGTTATTCGATGGTGACCATGAGAAATGCCGCAAGGCAGATCAGATGATCGCAGAGAAAATGGGCTTTAAGGAGTGTTATCCGGTTTCTGGACAGACTTATTCCAGAAAAATCGACACCCGCGTGTTAAATATTCTGGCAGGCATTGCCCAGAGCGCCCATAAGTTTACCAACGATGTCCGCCTTCTTCAGCATCTGAAAGAAGTAGAGGAGCCATTTGAGAAGAATCAGATCGGTTCTTCTGCTATGGCATATAAGAGAAATCCAATGAGAAGCGAACGTATTGCATCCCTGTCTGATTATGTGATGGCAGATGTGATTAATCCGATGCTGGTTGCTTCTACCCAGTGGTTTGAGCGTACTCTGGATGACTCTGCTAACAAGCGTCTCAGCGTTCCAGAGGGCTTCTTAGCCATTGACGGAATCCTGGATCTGTACCTGAACGTGGTAGATGGTCTGGTGGTATATCCAAAAGTCATCGAGAAACATTTCCTGGCAGAACTGCCATTTATGGCTACGGAAAATATCATGATGGACGCAGTCAAAGCAGGCGGCGACCGTCAGGAACTGCACGAGCGGATCCGTCAGCTTTCTATGGAAGCAGGAAGAAATGTGAAAGAAAAGGGCTTAGACAATAACTTGCTGGAGCTGATTGCAGCAGATCCTGCATTCGGATTGACCATGGAAGATTTAAAGAAGACCATGGATCCATCCAAATATGTAGGCCGCGCGCCGCAGCAGGTGGATGAGTTCTTAAGTGAAGTGGTAAATCCGATTCTGGAAGCAAACAAAGAAGTACTTGGCATGACTGCTGAGATTACGGTGTAAATGAAGGATAATAGTCATATTGCTGCCGCCGCCATTTGTGTGGCGGCAGTTCTTTTATGTATCTATTTGATTTCTGTGGCGTACCGAAGAACGCGCAGGAAGATCAACCGTCTGATGAATTCTACGGAGGCCAGACTGGTGAGAGAAGTGGTTAAAGCCATCGGAGAAGGACTGTCTGAGACTACACCGAAGTCGCTGAGTGCCATGACGAATCTTTATCTTCCGCAGATTCTGCAGGATTTTCCGGAATTTAACTGGGAAGAGATGCGGGAGATGGTGGAACGGGCGGTGAAAGAGTATCTGGGACAGGTTCCGGATGTTCGGATTCATCGCACGGTGATCAGTGGGTATCAAAAACATGGGGGAAACAGTACCGTTATTTGCGAGACTGCTGCTCAGTATACTTGTAAGGAACAGAGTGGGGAGCCAGCACATACGGTGCAGACGGCCTGTGTGACGGAACTGGTGTATACTTATGATCAAAGTAAGAATCCAGAAACTGCTGCAGCCATCACTTGTCCTAACTGCGGGGCTCCGGTGAGAAGGCTGGGAATAAAACAATGTGAATATTGCGGTTCTATTCTGAAAGTAGATAATCTGGAAATTTGGAAGGTGAATCGGGTGGCGACCAAGAAATAGTTGGCGAAGGTCCGGGTTCCCCCACCATCCACGCCCCTCCAGACGCATTAGCGCTGGAGGGGCGTGTGAAAAATAAATTGTATAAACGTATTGCGAACAAACCAATACCGTAGGAAGCGGGCAGAAGCCCCGGTTCTGAGGACCATGGAAAATCGTCGGCATTTAGGCGCTGTCTTTTAGCGCCTTACGTGCCGCTACGTTTTTCCTTTGAGCGAAAGCGCGTCCTCAGAGCCGGGGCTTCTGTCTGTTTCCGGACCTTAGTCAATCACTTTACAAAAACCATTCCCCCACATTTCACCCCATCAGCTGTTATTTCTCGCGGCGATCCCCTCAATTTCCAATCATTTCCACCCCAACTTATTAAAATAAAGTAAAAAATTCCTTGCCATTTCCTAACGTTTGTACTAAAATTAACTTACCAAGTGGTAGAAAGTGGTAGAAAGTGGCAAGAAGTGGAGCAAAAGTGGTTTGCTTCATAAGAAACAGCAGGTGATGTCGTATGTTCATGAGTCAGTATTATCATACGGTTGACGCTAAGGGACGTCTGATCGTTCCGGCGAAGTACAGGGAACAGCTGGGAGATGAATTCGTAATTACGAAGGGTCTGGATGGCTGTCTTTTCGTGTACGGTAACGCTGACTGGGAGATTCTGGAGAAGAAGCTGACTTCACTGCCTGTTACCAATGCCAACGCCAGAAAATTAACCCGTTTCTTCTTAGCAGGTGCTACTGTCTGCGAAGTAGACAAACAGGGACGAATTCTGATCCCGGCGGTTTTAAGAGAATTTGCGGGTCTGGAAAAAGACGTAGTTTTAGCCGGAGCAGGAAACCGGATTGAGGTCTGGAGTTCTGAGAAGTGGGCTGCGGCTAACGACGATGAGAATATTGAAGAAATTTGTGATATGGAAGGTCTGGGAATATGATATTTAAACACAAGTCCGTACTGTTAGAAGAAACCATCGACAGCCTGAATATCAAACCGGACGGCATTTATGTAGACGGCACATTAGGCGGCGGCGGACATGCCAGCGAGGTGTGCAGACGTCTGGGGGAACATGGACGTCTGATCGGTATTGATCAGGATCAGGATGCGATCACAGCAGCAGGAGAGCGGCTGGCGGAGTTTGGTGATAAAGTCACCATCGTCAGAAGCAACTACGAGCAGATCAAAAGCGTTCTGCAGGAACTGGGAATTGAGAAGGTAGACGGCATTTATCTGGATCTGGGAGTTTCCTCCTATCAGTTAGATACCGCGGACCGTGGATTTACTTATAATGAAGACGATGCACCCCTGGATATGCGTATGGATCAGCGGAATCCTATGACAGCAGCGGACATTGTCAACGAATACGATGAGATGGATCTGTACCGGATCATCCGGGATTACGGAGAAGATAAATTTGCAAAGAACATCGCAAAACATATTGTAAAGGCAAGACAGGAGAAGCGGATCGAGACCGCCGGAGAGCTGACTGAGATCATCAAGGCAGCGATCCCCATGAAGATGAGAGCTGTGGGCGGACATCCGTCCAAGCGGACATTCCAGGCGATCCGGATCGAGTTAAATCATGAGTTGGACGTCTTAAACGATTCCATCGATACCATGATTGATCTGTTGAATCCAGGTGGAAGATTGAGCATCATCACCTTCCATTCCTTAGAGGACCGGATCGTGAAGAACCGTTTCCGGGAGAATGAAAACCCATGCATCTGCCCACCGGATTTCCCAGTGTGCGTGTGTGGCCGGAAAAGCAAAGGCAAGGTAATCACAAGAAAACCAATCGTGCCGACAGAAGAAGAAATTGAAGAGAACAAACGATCAAAGAGCTCGAAATTAAGGGTATTTGAGCGGTGTTAGAAGGGAGCAATTATGGCTGGTAGACCTGTTTCAAACAAACGGATACAGCAGATGGGATATATTGAAGGAAATACAGTACGCAAATTAGAACCGGAGCGGATTCCAGAGCAGCCGGTCAGACGGCGTGACCCCAGAAAGAGCTATACCATCCGGAGAAACCAGGAGAAGGCGCTTCAGATGAATCTTCCTTATCTGGTGATGTTTCTTGCCGCAGCCTGCTGTATGCTGTATATCTGTGTCAGCTACATTCACATCCAGTCAGATATGACGGCCCGTATGGATACCATCAAGGATCTGGAACAGGAACTGACTACATTAAAAACGCAGAATGACGCGCTGGAGACCAAGATCAACACATACGTGGATCTGGATCATGTATACAAAGTAGCAACCGAGGAATTGGGGATGGTTTACGCCAATAAAGATCAGGTGCTTATGTATAACCGGACAGAAAGCGAGTATGTAAGACAGTATGAAGACATCCCGAAACACTAGAAATCAGACACAAAATCCAAAGAAACTGAAAAATAAAAACATTATCCCAAGATTTGTACAGGAGAAGCTGGCGATCACAGTCCTTGTGATTATGCTGGCTTTGTTTCTACTGGGGGTGCGGCTGTATTCGATCATCAACAGTAAGAATGACGAATACACCAAGATCGTTCTTTCCCAGCATTCCACCTATGACAGCCGGACCATTCCGTACCGGAGAGGCGACATTGTGGACCGCAACGGCACTTATCTGGCTACCAGTGAGCAGGTATTTTACGTGATCCTGGATCCATACCAGATTAGTTCTTCTAAGGAGGGCAGTTATCTGCAGACCACGGTCAATGCTCTGGCAGAATATTTCGGCTATGACGCCAATGACCTGATGGATGTGATCAACCGGAACCCGGAATCCCGTTATATCCGTTACGATAAGCAGATTCCCTATGAGCAGAAGGTGGAATTTGAGAATAAGAAAAATGAGATCAATCAGGCCAATTATAAGGCAGGTAAAGATGAGCGGATCAAAGGCGTATGGTTTGAACCGGAGTACAAGCGCGTGTATCCTTACAATAACTCAGCCTGCAATCTGATTGGATTTGCCAGCAGCGACGGAACCACCGGAAGCGGCGGCATGGAGCAGTATTACAACGATTCCCTGATCGGAACCAATGGCCGGGAATATGGCTATCTGAATGATGATTCCAATATGGAAACCGTCGTGAAAGAGGCAGAAAATGGCAATACCATTATGTCTACCATTGACGTGAATATCCAGAAGATGGTAGAAAACCGGATCGAGCAGTGGAAGACTGAAGTGGGAAGCAAGCAGATCGGCGTGGTAGTCATGGATCCGTCGAACGGTGAGATTCTGGCCATGGCCACAGATAAGACTTATGATCTGAACAATCCGCGAGATCTTTCTTCTATGTATACACAGGAAGAACAGGACGCCATGACGGATGAGGAGAAAGCGGATGTCTGGAATCAGATGTGGCGTAATTTCTGCGTCAGCGATACCTTTGAGCCGGGATCTCCATCTAAGGTATTTACCGTGGCGGCGGCGTTAGAGGAAAATCTGGTGACGCCGAACACCCATTTCTTCTGTGACGGTTATCAGACCATCGCCGGATACGATGTGAAATGTACGGCGTACCGGAAAGGTGGCCATGGAGATCTGGCACTGGACGAGACCCTGATGGTTTCCTGCAACGATGCCATGATGCAGATGGCAGCCATGGAGAAGAAGGAGACCTTTAAGAAATATCAGGATCTGTTTAATTTAGGATCCAGAACCGGAATTGACCTGCCAGGTGAGGCGGACGCCAGCACTCTGGTTTATAAAGTGGACAATATGGGACCGATGGATCTGGCGACCAACTCTTTCGGCCAGAACTATAACTGTACCATGGTCCAGATGGCTGCGGCATTTGCCTCAACGATCAATGGCGGCTATTATTATGAGCCGCATATTGTGAAACAGATTTTAAATGAATCTGGTTCTGTTGTGAAGAAAAATGACCGTCTGCTGGTTCGTGAGACGGTTTCTGCGGCAACCAGTGATTTTATCCGTCGGGCGCTGGTACGTACGGTAGCAGAGGGAACTGGTAAAGCAGCCCAGGTGCCAGGATATGAAGTCGGTGGAAAGACTGGTACAGCAGAGAAAATCCCTCGTAAGCAGGGCAATTACCTGGTTTCTTTCTGTGGATTTGCTCCTGCAGACGATCCACAGGCCTTAGTCTATGTGGTAATTGATGAGCCTCATGTGGAGGATCAGGCCCACAGCAGCTATGCCAGCAGTGTATTTTCCCAGATCATGGGGGACATTCTCCCATATCTGAACGTATTTCCGACCACAGAGCTTCCGGAAGAAGACCAGAGCATCCAGAGCCAGCTTCCGCAGCAGGAGGGAATCACGGAGAACACCGAAGGCCAGACTGGCAGCGAAGAGACTCCGACAGAGACGGAAAATGTGAAAAAAACTTATGATACGGATGAATTTGTTCCGGCTATTGAGGATGAAAACGGCAGCAGCCCAGACAGCCTTGACATTCCGGCAGAACTGCCTGGAAGCCCGGAAAATTCTTATGGCAATGCAGGAACAGCAGCTCCTGCGGAAAGCACAGGAGAGACGGTAGAAGCGATTCCGGCTGGGGCATCAGAAAATCCAGGAGCACCGGGGAATGCGACTGCGGCAGGAGATCCGGGGGCTGCGGCGCAAACGGAACCTACCGTTGCAGCACCATAAATTTGTGTTGGTGATGGGCCAGAAGCTATGCCTGCAAAACAACAGAGTTCCCAGCTTGTGCATAAAATCTGCGATCAATTACATATGAATAGAGAGAAACAGCGCATCCGGGATTGGTGGCATGAACCGAAATCAGACCCATCACAGACGAAGAATAGCCTTCCTGTGCCTGGCCTTATGCATGGTAATGCTGGGGCTGACAGGACGGCTTATTTTTCTTATGATATTTCGCAGCGGCTATTATAGCCAGAAAGCGGAGGACCTGCATCAGAGGGAGCGGACCATCAAGGCGGCCAGAGGACGGATTCTGGACCGGAATGGGGTGGTGCTGGCGGATAACCGGACGGTCTGTACCATTTCCGTGATCCATAACCAGGTAACAGACCCAGAGCAGGTGACAGCAGTGTTGTCAGAGCTTCTTGGAATGCCAGCGGAAGATATCCGGAAGAAGGTAGAAAAATACAGTTCCAGGGAGATTGTGAAAACCAATGTAGACAAAGAAATCGGTGATGAAATCCGGAAACAGCATCTGGCGGGAGTAAAAGTGGATGAGGATTACAAACGCTATTATCCTTATGATTCTTTAGCGTCGAAGGTGTTAGGATTTACCGGAGGAGATAACCAGGGAATCATTGGCCTGGAAGTAAAATATGAGGACTGGCTGAGGGGCCAGAATGGCAAGATTCTGACCATGACGGACGCGGCAGGCGTGGAACTGGAAAATGCCTTTGAAGACCGGGTGGAACCGGTGGCTGGTCATGATCTGGTCATCAGCCTGGATTACAACATTCAGATGTATGCCCAGCAGATGGCTCTCAAAGCGATGGAAGAAAAAGGAGCGAAACGGGTATCGGTGATCGTGATGAATCCCCAGAATGGGGAACTGCTTGCCATGGTCAATGTGCCGGAATTCAATCTGAATGATCCATTTTCCCTGCATGTGCAGGTGGAGCAGAGCCAGGAAACCTCCGCATCGAAGCAGGATCTGTTAAACCAGATGTGGCGGAATCCGGCCATCAACGATACCTATGAGCCTGGTTCGACTTTTAAGATCATCACGGCGGCAGCTGGATTGGAGGCAGGCGTGGTGAAGTTAGAGGACACCTTTTCCTGCCCCGGTTTCCGGATTGTGGAAGACCGGAAGATCCGGTGCCATAAGGTAGGCGGCCATGGAAGCGAGACCTTTTTACAGGGAGCCATGAATTCCTGCAATCCGGTATTTATCGATGTGGGACAACGGCTTGGCGTGGAACAGTATTATCACTATTTCACCCAGTTCGGACTGAAAGGAAAGACCGGAGTAGATCTTCCGGGAGAGGCGTCCACCATCATGCACAAGAAAGAAAATATGGGACTGGTGGAACTGGCGACCGTATCCTTTGGACAGTCTTTTCAGATCACACCGCTGCAGCTGATTACGACGGCGGCATCCATTGTCAATGGCGGAAACCGGGTGACGCCTCATTTCGGCCTTCAGGCAGTCAGCCATGATGGGGAGCAGGTACATACCTTTTCTTATCCACAGAAAAATGGAATTGTCTCCAAGGAAACCAGCGAAACTATGCGTTACATCCTGGAACAGGTGGTGGCAGAGGGAAGTGGAAAACGGGCGGCGCTGCCCGGTTACCGCATTGGCGGCAAGACTGCGACCTCTGAAAAATTGCCGAGAAGTCTGAAAAAATACATTTCCAGCTTCTTGGGCTTTGCTCCGGCAGATGATCCACAGGTAATGGCACTGATTACCATTGATGAACCGGTGGGCATCTATTATGGAGGAACCATTGCGGCTCCGGTGATTGCAGATATTTTTCAAAATATTCTGCCATATCTGGGAATCCAGGCTGAGCCAGAGTCTTAAAAAACCATTGGCAAAATTATGTTACTGTTTCCATTAGGTGTGAACCGCACTGTTTTCGGGAAAAGTAAAAGATAAGAGGATTGATTATTCTTCTAAAAAGACGTATACTAGTTCTGCGTGTGAAAACGCAAGATTAATACATAAGAATCTGAGGTGCAAAATGATTAATGAAACCATATTGGCGATCATCATCGCCTTTGTCATCAGCGCGGCTTTATGCCCGGTAGTAATTCCGATGCTTCACAAACTGAAGTTTGGCCAGCAGGTACGCCAGGAGGGACCGCAGGCCCATTTGAAAAAACAGGGAACCCCCACCATGGGCGGTCTGATCATTCTGGGAAGCATCATTGTGACATCCTTATTTTATTTAAAAGATTATCCGAAGATCATCCCGGTTCTGTTTGTGACCGTGGGCTTTGGTATCATCGGTTTCCTGGACGACTATATCAAGATCGTCATGAAGCGTTCCGAGGGATTAAATCCAAAACAGAAGTTAGCAGGCCAGATCGTGATCACGGCGATATTCACCTATTATCTGATGAATTCCGGCGATGTGGGAACCAGAATCCTGATCCCATTTACTGGCGGCTTTGATCATGGCATGATGCTGGATCTGGGATATCTGTACATTCCGTTTGTGTTTGTGGTTCTGTTGGGAACGGATAATGGTGTAAACTTTACCGATGGTCTGGATGGTTTGTGTACCAGCGTGACCATTTTAGTTGCCACATTTTTAACAATCGTGGCATTGGGAGAAAACAGTGGCTTAAGCCCGATGACCGGAGCAGTTGTGGGAAGTCTGTTAGGCTTTTTACTGTTTAACGTGTATCCGGCCAAGGTATTTATGGGAGATACTGGATCCCTGGCGTTAGGCGGTTTTGTAGCAGCCAGCGCCCTGGTGATGCAGCTTCCGTTATTTATCCCGATCATTGGACTGATCTATCTGGTGGAAGTATTATCGGTAATCATTCAGGTTACCTATTTTAAAAAGACTGGTGGAAAACGTATTTTCAAAATGGCCCCGATTCATCATCATTTCGAATTGTGCGGCTGGTCAGAGACCCGTGTAGTAGCGGTATTTTCCATCATTACAGCGATCCTTTGCCTGATCGCGTACTTAGGATTATAGGAGGGAAACGTCATGAGTCAGAGTCAGAAAGTATTAGTAGCAGGAACAGGATTAAGCGGTATTTCCGCAGCAAAGCTTCTGCTGGATATGGGTGGAGAGGTCGTTTTATATGACAGCAATCCGGACCTTGACGCTGAGGAGTTAAAGCATAAATTTGATGAGGATGCCAAGATTACCATCGTGCTGGGTGAGCTGAAACGCACCGATCTGCTGGGTGTGGAGATGTGTGTCATCAGCCCTGGAATCCCGCTGGAGGCACCATTTGTGGCAGTATTAGATGAGGCCAAGATCCCAATCTGGAGTGAGATCCAGCTGGCATACCAGTGCGCCAAGGGCAGACTGGCGGCTATCACCGGAACCAACGGTAAAACTACCACCACAGCACTGACCGGCGAGATTATGAAGGCTCATTATGAGAGCGTTTTCGTGGTTGGCAACATCGGTATTCCATACACTCAGGTGGCACTGGAGACTGAGGATGATTCTGTGACTGTAGCAGAAGTTTCCAGTTTCCAGCTGGAGACCATTATGGATTTCCGGCCAAATGTCAGCGCAATTTTAAACATTACGCCAGACCATTTGAACCGTCATCACACCATGGAATGCTATATTGCTGTGAAAGAGAGCATCACCAGCAACCAGACCGAAGAGGACACTTGTGTTCTGAACTACGATGATAAGGTTCTTCGGGAGTTTGGTGAGAGTGAAGAGTTAAAACCGAAGGTAATCTTTTTTAGCAGCCGTCAGAAACTGGACGATGGTTATTATCTGGATGGAGATATCATTTATTACGCAAAGAATAAAAAGGCAGAGGCGGTTCTGGATGTAAAAGAACTGAATCTGTTAGGCAGACATAACTATGAGAATGTGATGGCTGCCATTGCCATCAGCCGTGCCATGGGCGTTCCGATGGAGACCATCGTGAAAGTGGCAAAAGAATTCAAGGCAGTAGAACACCGGATCGAGTTTGTACTGGAGCGTTCCGGCGTGAAATATTATAACGATTCCAAGGGAACCAACCCAGACGCAGCCATCCAGGCCATCCGCGCGATGCCGGGTCCGACACTGCTGATCGCAGGCGGCTATGATAAGCAGTCTACTTACGATGAGTGGATTGAGGCATTTGACGGCAAAGTAAAATATCTGGTGCTGATCGGCCAGACCAGAGATAAGATCGCAGAGTGCGCCAAAGCCCATGGCTTCTATGACATTATGTATGCAGAGGATATGTCTGAGGCAGTCCGTGTCTGCGCGTCCTATGCCAATATGGGTGACAATGTACTCCTTTCTCCTGCATGTGCAAGCTGGGGTATGTTTAAGAACTATGAGGAGCGCGGACGAATCTTTAAAGAGTGCGTCCGGAACCTGTAGGAATCCGATGATAGCGCAGCAGGTTTAAATACCCGCTTGTTTCGGATGGATATTAATAAGAACAGAGAGGAGGCCGTCGGACAGGATGAAGAAAAAGAGATCTCAGCGTTTTTATGATTACAGCCTTTTATTTACCATCGCATTCCTGATCATGTTTGGCCTTCTTATGATCTACAGCGCCAGTTCCTATAAGGCGCAGATCGATTATAATGGCAATGCGGCCTATTTTATGACTCGTCAGGGCGTGATCGCCCTGGTTGGTTTTCTGGTGATGATCGGTATTTCAAAACTGGATTACCGGTGGTACGCCAAGTTTTATAAGCTGGCAATCCTGGTATCCTGGGTGCTGATGATCGCCGTATCGTTAGTAGGCCGTCAGGTAAATGGTAAGAGACGGTGGCTGGGCGTTGGTCCTTTAAGCTTCCAGCCGACAGAGCTGGTTAAGATCACCGTCATTGTCTCCACAGCGGCATTGTTAGTAAAACTGGGGAGAAATGTAGACCGATCGGCGGGAATTGCCCGGGTTGCTATGGTGGTGCTTCCGCTGGCAGGCATTGTAGCGGCCAACAACTTAAGTTCCGGTATCATCATTGCTGGAATCGGTTTTGTGATGATGTTTGTGGCAAGCCGTAAGAAATTATGGTATTTTCTGGTCACAGCGGCAGGCGGACTGGTGATCGCTTTTGCGCCGCAGATCGGTAACGGATTGGCGGCGATCCATCTGTTAAAGCCGTACCAGTTAAGCCGTATCAATGTATGGAAAAATCCAGAGGCATTTGCGGATCGCGGTGGTTATCAGGTGTTACAGGGCCTGTACGCCATTGGTTCCGGCGGTCTGTTTGGAAAAGGACTGGGAGAGAGTATCCAGAAACTGGGATTCGTGCCAGAGGCCCAGAATGATATGATTTTCTCCATTATTTGTGAGGAACTTGGCCTGTTTGGTGCCATTTCCCTGATATTAGTATTTATGTTTATGATCTACCGTTTTATGGTGATCGCCAGCAATGCGCCGGATCTGTTCGGAAGCCTTCTGGTGGTGGGCGTTATGGCTCACATTGCCATTCAGGTTATCTTAAATATTGCGGTAGTTACCAACACCATTCCGAATACAGGAATTACCCTTCCGTTTATCAGTTACGGAGGTACCTCCATCATTTTCCTGGAGGCGGAGATGGGCATGGTCCTAAGCGTCTCCAACCAGATAAAATTGGAAAAATAAGAATCAGAAGTTCTTTCTCATGCATAAGATATGGTATAACGTGCGTCGGGAGGGAACGGATTGGCAGAAATACTGGTTGATGGATTACACAGGCTCCGTGGAGAGATCGAGATCCAGGGTTCCAAAAACGCGGCGCTTCCCATGATGGCAGCTGCCGTTCTTCATAAAGGAATGACTGTTTTGACCAATGTCCCCAGGATACAGGATGTTTTCTGTATGATGGGGATATTAAAGTCTATAGGCTGCAAATGCAGTCTGGAGGGACATACGCTGACCATCGACGCTTCGGAAATCACCCAGATCCAGATTCCCAAGGAGTTTTTGACAGCCATGCGCTCATCAGTGATTCTGATGGGAGCCATATTGGGCAGATGTAAGGAAGTGAAGGCGGGATACCCTGGTGGATGTACCATCGGCAAACGTCCTATTGACCTCCATCTGTATGCCCTAAGGGAAATGGGAGTACAGATCCAGGAAATGGATGGGCAGCTGTATGCCCAGGCGGAGAGATTGCGGGGTGGAGAGATCATATTTTCCTATCCAAGCGTTGGAGCCACGGAACAGGCCATATTAGCTGCGGTTCTGGCGGAAGGAATTACGCGGATCCATGGCGCTGCCAGAGAACCGGAGATTGGAAGTATGTGCCGGATGTTAGAGCATATGGGAGCGAACATCCAGGAGATCGGAACGGATACTTTGAAGATCCAGGGTGTCACATCCCTTAAGGACTGTGTCTGCAAGGTTCCAGGTGACCGGATTGTGGCAGGAACGTATCTGTATGCTGTGATGGCGTCAGGAGGAGAAGCCATACTGACCGGGATTCATGCCGCGCAGTTGGAGCAGGTTCTTCAGACAGCTATGCAGATGGGCGCAAAACTGGAATGGAAAGATTATCAGGAACATTCTTATCTGAATGTAAAGATGGAAAAACGGCCGGATAATATCTGGGTGAAAACTTCCCCCTATCCGGGATTCCCTACAGATCTGCAGTCTCCATTGATGGCGCTGATGGCTACGGGAAATGGAGAGGGAGAAATCCAGGAAACCGTCTTTGAAGGAAGATTTGGTACAGCAAAAGAACTGGAAAAACTGGGAGCCAGAATCGAGATCTGGAGAGACCGGGCTAGAATCCACGGAATCTATCCTCTTCACGGCGGCATGGTGCAGGCATCGGATCTGCGGGGCGGCGCGGCCCTTGTGATCGCAGGGCTTGCGGCAGAGGGTGTGACGAGAATTCAGAACAGCCATCACATTTTCCGGGGATATGAGGATATCTGCGGGGATTTAAAGGCGTTGGGAGCGGACGTGCGGAAAGAATAAAAGCTGACTGTTACCATAAAAGTACAAAAACAGGAGAGTGTACAAGAAGCATATGATTGGACGTTCATCTGAAATAGGATCAAAAAAATGGCTGGCAGTTCTGGCGGTGATCATCGTTTTGGCAGCAGGAATCTGCTCGGTGAATATCCGCCAGGTGACTGTGACTGGAAACAGCCGTTATACGGAAAATGAGATTGTGGACATGATCTTTCAAAAAAATATGGACTGGAACAGCGCATATTGTTATTTGCAGGATCATTTTGGCGATCACCAGCAGATTCCATTTGTGGAGGATTATAAGCTGGTGTTCCAGAGTCCGTTCCATGTGCAGATCATCATCCATGAGAAAACGGTGGTTGGCTATGTGTCCTATATGAGCAGTTTCATGTATTTTGATAAGGATGGAATTGTGGTGGAAAGCACCAACCAGAAACTGGATGACATTCCGTGTATCACGGGACTGAAATTCGGCCATATCGTGCTTCACCAGCCTCTTCCGGTGGAAGAAAATGGAGTGTTTG
Source organism: uncultured Lachnospiraceae bacterium (assembly GCA_934418055.1). Taxonomy (GTDB): domain Bacteria; phylum Bacillota; class Clostridia; order Lachnospirales; family Lachnospiraceae; genus UBA3402. The sequence goes on along the minus strand of CAKRWX010000002.1, from coordinate 1,781 downwards.
AGAGTATTCTGAACCTGACCCAGGTGTTGGAAACCTATAACCTGAAAGTGGACAAGATCCAGTATAATTCCAAAGGCGAAGCTACTTTATATATGAAAGATCTGGAGGTGGCGCTGGGAGACAACAAGGATATCAGTGGAAAGATCTCAGAATTATCGGACATGATGCCGGAATTGGAGGGAAAGAAAGGGATTCTCTACCTGGATACCTATGATCCGGTGAATCCGCCGTCCATGTATACCATGAAACGGAAACCGTGAGAGGGATAACGTTTCATAGGAATTTTATAAAAAAGTGGTTGATATTTTGCAGAAAATAAAATATAGTATTAGGTAGGCTAGTTTTTAAGGTAGAAAATAAGAAGAATGCGAAAAACACATCTTGAAGGTGTTGGATAGTTAAAAGGAGGAATTTTCTTTGTTAGAGATTAAGATAAACGAGAATGAAAACGCTGCCAGAATTATCGTTGTAGGTGTCGGCGGCGCTGGTAATAATGCTGTAAACCGTATGGTGGACGAGAATATCGCAGGTGTTGAGCTGATCGGTATCAACACAGACCATCAGGCATTAAAGGATTGCAAAGCTCCAACTGCCATGCAGATCGGTGAGAAGCTGACCAAGGGCTTAGGCGCTGGCGCAAGACCGGAGATTGGTGAGAAAGCAGCAGAAGAAAGTTCCGAGGAACTGGCACAGGCACTGAAGGGCGCAGATATGGTATTCGTTACCTGTGGTATGGGTGGCGGTACTGGTACTGGAGCAGCTCCGGTTGTTGCTAAGATTGCAAAAGATATGGGAATTCTGACGGTTGGTATCGTGACCAAACCTTTCCGTTTTGAGGCAAAGGCACGTATGGCCAACGCATTACAGGGTATTGAGCGTCTGAAGGAGAGCGTAGATACTTTGATCGTGATCCCAAATGATAAATTATTAGAGATCGTAGACCGCAGAACTACTATGCCAGAGGCATTAAAGAAGGCAGATGAGGTTCTTCAGCAGTCTGTTCAGGGTATCACAGACCTGATCAATGTACCTGGACTGATCAACTTAGACTTTGCAGATGTTCAGACCGTTATGACCGATAAGGGTATCGCTCACATTGGTATTGGTAAAGCAAAGGGCGATGACAAGGCGATCGAGGCTGTAAAACAGGCCGTATCCAGCCCACAGTTAGAGACCTCCATCGAGGGTGCTTCCCATGTGATCATCAATATTTCTGGTGATATCAGCCTGATCGAGGCGAATGAGGCGGCAAGCTATGTTCAGGAATTAGTAGGTGATGATGCTAACATCATCTTTGGTGCGATGTACGATGAGAATGCCCAGGATGAGGCGACGATCACCGTGATCGCAACCGGTCTGAATGATGACGCCGGTTCTGTATCCCAGACGATGAACAATTTCAACACCTTTAATTTAAAGAATGGGGCAGTAGAGGCAGCTGCAGCAGCACAGCCTCAGCAGAGTGCTCCACAGACAGCAGCACCACGTTTTGCGACCGCCCGTCCTATGGGAACTACGACTGCACGTCCGGCGGCTTCTGGTGTCAGCTATGGCAGCCAGGCTCCGGCTCAGTCTGCCCAGACACAGATTCCAACCCCGACTCCGGTCATTCAGCCACGTCCAACCGTAAAACCAGCTGATATTAATATCCCGGACTTCTTACGGAATAAAAGATAAGTTTGTTTTTGAACGATAGAAGAGCGGTAAAGAGTAAAAAAGCAGTTTCGGAAGAATGTTTACGCATCTTTCGAAACTGCTTTTTGCTATTTACTCCACTGAAG
>CAKRWX010000001.1 GCA_934418055.1 uncultured Lachnospiraceae bacterium | reverse complement strand
AAATGGAGGAGTCCGGTGCATAAGCGCCGGACCCCTAATAAGAACCCCTAGAAAGGGGCAATTAAGGAGGACGTTATAAAATGGCAAAAGCAAAGTTTGAAAGAACCAAACCGCATTGTAACATTGGTACCATCGGACACGTTGACCATGGTAAAACTACTTTAACTGCAGCTATCACTAAAGTTCTGGCTGAGAGAGTTGCTGGTAACACAGCTACAGATTTCGAGAACATCGATAAAGCTCCAGAAGAGAGAGAGCGTGGTATTACTATTTCTACAGCACACGTTGAGTATGAGACTGAGCACAGACATTACGCTCACGTTGACTGCCCAGGACATGCTGACTACGTTAAGAACATGATCACTGGTGCTGCTCAGATGGATGGCGCTATCCTGGTTGTTGCTGCAACTGATGGTGTTATGGCTCAGACTAGAGAGCATATCCTTCTGTCCCGTCAGGTAGGCGTTCCTTATATCGTAGTATTCATGAACAAGTGCGATATGGTTGACGATCCAGAGTTACTTGAGTTAGTAGACATGGAGATCCGTGAGCTGCTGAACGAGTACGAGTTCCCAGGCGATGATACTCCAATCATCCAGGGTTCCGCTCTGAAAGCTCTTGAGGATCCACACGGTGAGTGGGGCGACAAGATCATGGAGCTTATGGACGCAGTTGACAGCTGGATCCCAGATCCACAGCGTGAGACTGATAAGCCATTCCTGATGCCTGTAGAGGACGTATTCACCATTACTGGTCGTGGTACTGTAGCTACCGGTCGTGTAGAGCGTGGTGTTCTGCATCTGAACGATGAGGTTGAGATCGTTGGTATTCACGAGGAGACCCGTAAGACTGTTGTAACTGGTATCGAGATGTTCCGTAAGCTGCTTGACGAGGCTCAGGCTGGTGATAACATCGGTGCACTTCTTCGTGGTGTTCAGAGAACTGAGATCGAGAGAGGTCAGTGTCTGTGCAAACCAGGTTCCGTACACTGCCATCACAAATTTACCGCTCAGGTATACGTTCTGACCAAAGATGAGGGTGGTCGTCATACACCATTCTTCAACAACTATCGTCCACAGTTCTACTTCAGAACAACTGACGTAACTGGCGTTTGTGAGTTACCAGAGGGTACTGAGATGTGTATGCCAGGTGATAACGTAGAGATGACTGTAGAGCTGATTCATCCAGTAGCTATGGAGCAGGGTCTGCGTTTCGCTATCCGTGAGGGTGGCCGTACCGTTGGTTCCGGTAGAGTAGTTTCCATCATCGAGTAATTTCGAAGAGAACTTCATAAAATATAGTTATTTGTGTCCAAGCGTAAGATTGCCCCAGAGACTTTTAGTTTCTGGGGTTTTTCTGTTATAAAAATGAAATAGGCGATAAAGACAGCAAGTGAGGAAATTTATGAAATACCGCACATTACTATTTGATATTGATAATACCATTCTGGATTTTGATGCAAACGAGGCAGAATCTTTCCGGAATATGATCGTTGATCTGGGAGTACCTTATACAGAAGAATTGTTTCAGCGTTACCATGTGATCAACAAAGGAATCTGGGAACAGATCGAAAAAGGTGAGATCGCAGTAGGTGATGGATGCTGCAGACGGTTTGAGATTCTGATGCGGGAGTATGGACAGGAAGTAGATGGAGAACAGTGGGAACACGCATACCGGAAATATCTGAATGAAGGAATCCAGAAAATGCCACATGTAAACCAGGTATTAGACCGGCTGAAGCAGGATTTCCGGCTGTATGTGATCACCAATGGCGTGAAAGATACCCAGTATCACCGTATGGCCGGATCGGGACTGGATCAATATTTTGAGAAAATGTTTATCTCCGGCGAGATCGGTTATTCCAAACCGGCGAAGGAATTCTTTGATCATGTGAAGGGACATATCGCGGATTTTGATCCGAAAACCACTCTGGTAATTGGGGATTCTCTGACTTCCGATATCCGTGGCGGGATTCAGGCGGGACTTGATACCTGCTGGATCACCAGAGATGCCCAGACAGAATGTGGCCAGTGGAAGCCGGATTACCGGATTGGAGATCTGCTGGAATTGATCCCGATTCTTTACGGAACTGAGGAATGATTATGGGGAAGAAAGAAGAACTTTTCCATCGGATGAAAGGCCAGTTGATTGTATCCTGTCAGGCGCTTCCCGGCGAACCATTTTATGAGGAGAATTTTAGTCTGATGGACCGGTTTGCCTGTGCGGCAAAACAGGCCGGGGCAGTTATGATCCGGGCCAATGGGGTGCGGGATATCCAGGCAATCAAAAAAGCTGTGGAACTTCCGGTGATTGGTCTGGTCAAAAGAGAATATCCGGGATATGATGGTTATATCACTCCGACAGAGCGTGAAATCCAGGAGCTTCTTGCGGTGAATGCGGATATGATCGCCCTGGACTGTACAAATCGCAGACGTGGGGACGGAAAAACAGTGATTCAATTTATGGAGCAGATTCGGAAGCAATATCCAGATGTTATTTTTATGGCAGATGTCGCTGTTTACGAAGAGGGAATTGCTGCATGGAAAGCGGGGATGGATCTGGTCAGCACGACCATGAGCGGTTATACGGAACAGTCTTTGACAGCAGAAAGACCGGATTATCAGCTGGTGGAACGCTTAAGCCAGACGATCCCGATTCCGGTAATTGCGGAAGGAAGAATTGAAGAACCGTACCAGGCGGCCCAAATGATCCAGAAGGGCGCTTATGCGGTGGTGGTTGGCGGTGCCATTACCAGACCACAGCAGATTGCAGGTCGTTTTGTGAGGGCAGTGATAGAATCTGAAAGACAGAGAGGAGCGGATGACCATGCAGAGTGATTTTTTAGCCAAAGTACATACCATGTACAACCAATTTACCAAAGCAGAGAAGAAAGTGGCAGATTTTATTCTGCAGAATCCTAAGAAAGTTCTCTTTATGTCCATCACAGAACTGGCAGATGAGTGTCAGGTAGGTGATACCAGCGTGTTCCGTTTCTGCCGGACTATGGGGGTGAAAGGCTATCAGGAATTTAAGATGCAGCTTTCTCTCAGCATTCATGATGGAAAGGAAGAGGAAAGTCGTTTGGCCGGAGAAACCAGTTTAGAGGATAGTTTCGGTGAACTGGCAAAGAAGGTGCTGAATACCAATATGAAAGCGTTGACAGAAACCTACAGTCTCCTGGATGAAAAGATCATTTCTCAGGCGGTGGACGCTCTTCATGCTGCGGAACGGATCTGGTTCTTTGGCGTGGGAGCCAGTCTTTTGGTGGCACTGAAAGCAGCCAATAAATTCCTAAGGATTGAACCGAAAGTATATTGTGTACAGGATACACATACCCAGGCCATGATTGCGGCCACCATGAAACCGGGAGAAGCGGCGGTGGTATTTTCCTATTCCGGCGCAACGAAAGATTCCATCCATGTGGCGGAACTGGCGAAACATGCAGGTGCCAAGGTAATCTGCATTACACATTTCGCAAAATCTCCATTGACTGCCTTTGCGGATCTGGTACTGCTGTGTGGTTCTGAGGAAGGACCGCTTCAGGGCGGTTCCGCATCAGCAGAGATTGGTCAGCTATTTCTGGTAGATTTGTTATGTACGGAATATTACCGGAGATATTACGAGATATGCAGTAAGAATAACGAAAAAACATCCCAGTCGGTACTGGATAAACTGTACTAGACTGAGATGTTTTCGAAGTCGATTTAAGGAATCGGATTATTCGTCTGCGGACCAGCGGCCGGATGCGCCGCATGGTAGAACCAGACCATTCTTGGCTACTGGAAGACCGATCTCGTCAGAAATGACGGAACCGCCGCATTTGCTCTTTACTTCGATGGAGAGCATATAGGTCAGAACTGCTGGAGCCAGACCAGTGGTGTAGGAGTTGATCAGGAAGAATAGAGGTTTGTCAGATAATAACTGGGCGCATAATTTCACCAGTGGGTGAATGGCGTCCTCGATCTTCCAGATCTCGCCCTTTGGTCCACGGCCATAAGATGGCGGGTCCATAATGATGGCGTCATAGTGATTGCCGCGGCGGATCTCCCTCTCTACAAATTTCACACAGTCATCAACGATCCAGCGAATTGGAGCATCTTCCAGACCGCTGGATCTTGCGTTTTCTTTGGCCCAGCCAACCATGCCTTTGGAAGCGTCCACGTGGGTAACGCTGGCACCTGCTTTTGCCGCTGCCAGTGTGGCACCGCCGGTGTAAGCGAATAAATTCAATACTTTAATTGGACGTCCGGCTTTTTGAATTTTCTCGCCAAACCAGTCCCAGTTAGCAGCCTGCTCCGGGAACAGACCGGTATGCTTGAAACTGAATGGTTTTAAGTTAAAGGTAAGACCGTGATATCCGATGGTCCACTGCTGCGGAAGATCGAAAAACTCCCACTCGCCGCCGCCTTTGGCACTGCGGTGATAATGTCCATTGGGACGTCTCCAGCCACGATTCTCCTTTGGAGTTTCCCAGATCACCTGGGGATCCGGACGGATCAGAAGAAAATCTCCCCAGCGCTCTAATTTCTCGCCGCCAGAGCAGTCAAGAACTTCATAATCCTTCCATCTATCTGCAATCCACATATTTGATACCAACCTTTCTATAATAGTGGGCATCGATACGCCGACACCCAAATGCACAATACATGTACCACAATTAATTGTGGTAGTAATTATAAAAAGATTATACTTGAGATGCCATAACCCGTCAAGGAAAACCAATGAGTGCGTGGTTATGAGAAACAGATACCTAAGAATATGCAGACAAAACAGAACATCGTGGACGAACGTGGCTGGATTGTAAGAGAATTGAAAGATATTACTAATTGAATAAATGGAAAGAACTTGGTAAAATATAACATAGGATTGTAGGATTGAAGATAAAGGAGAATTTATAGATGAAGAAAAAGGGATTGGCAGTACTGGCATTATCCCTTGCTCTTTCCGCAGGTTTTGGCATGGCTTCCATGGCAGCGACAGGATGGGCATCGGAGAATGGAAAATGGGTTTATTATGATTCCAGCGGCGGTCATGTGACCAACGAGTGGAAAAAGGGCGCAGATAATAAGTGGCGTTATCTTGACGGTTACGGTGAGATGGCGGTGAACAGCTGGGTAGAAGATAAGTACTATGTAGATTCCAACGGTATCATGGTCAGCAATCAGTGGCTGCAGCTTGGCGTCAGCATCAATGGTTCCACAGACGAGACTCATTGGTATTACTTTACCGAGAGTGGCAAAGCAGTCATGGATGCTTGGAAGAAGATTAACAATAAGTGGTATCATTTCGACAGCGAGGGCATCATGGAGACTGGCTGGATCGAGGATAACATGTACTTTGCTGGAGATGACGGTGCGGCTTTGATTGGCTGGCATAAGTTAGATCCGCCAGATGGACAGGATGATGATGTAGATCCATTTGATGAACTGGAAGGTAAGAAGTGGTATTATTTCAATTCCAGCGGTAAGAAGTATGTTCCAGATGGCAATATAGCGAATGGTTATGCGGAGAAGAGAATTGATGGTACATATTATTGCTTCGATTCTAACGGTGCCATGCAGACTGGCTGGGTAGACCTGGCTGGCAGCGGCAAAGATGACATTTCCGGATATCGTTTCTATGGTAAGGACGGAAAGGCCGTAACTGGCTGGTATTCCGCGGAGCCGCCGGAAGGTGTCAGTGGATATGAGAATGATGTTGAGTGGTTCTATTTCGGAAAGAATGGCGTTCCGAAGACTGGTCCACAGGAGGGCGAGGCAACGATTTCTGATTTTACCAGCATTAATAATAAGAAGTATTTGTTCAACCAGTTAGGTGTTCCGGTATACGGACTTCAGAAAGTCTATACCAGCAAGAGCAAGAATGACTATACTGCATTCTACTTTGATGAGAACAGCAGAACCGCCCAGAAGGGTAAGATGACCATCGAAGAAGAGGATGGAACCAAGTCTACCTTCTATTTCCAGGATACTGGTAAGGGATACACGGGTGTGAAGGATAACAGCCTTTATTACATGGGTAAACTTCAGAAAGCAGACGAAGGAACCAAGTATGAGGCCATTCATATTCCTGGAGGAAGCACTTATGTGGTAAATACCTCCGGCAAGATCTCCAAGAGCAGCGCAGGCGTAAAAGACGCCGATGGAACCAAGTATTCCACCAACAGCAGCGGTGTTCTGACCAAGATCGATGGAGTCAGCGTATCTGGTTCTGAGTATGGCCGTGAAGCCAACGAGCCAGTTTGGAAACATTAATCTATTATAATAGGAAGAAACAGAACAGCAGCCGGATTTCCAGTTGGGAATCCGGCTATGTTTATATAATAGAAATATGTCGTTTGCGCGACCTGCCGTCGGCGTAGAACCCTGTGAGTAGGATACTTTATATAGAAGAAACAGACTCAAAACAAAACGCAAAAAATATAAAAAAGTGCTTGCATTTTATTTGAATCTATGATATATTAATGAGGCTGTGGCATGATAGCGTTGAAGCGCGAGGTTGCTGTCGAAATGACAGGTTTTCCGTGGAGCGAATGTCAAGTTAGGAAACTGGCGACAAGTCACTGTACAAACAGATATTCTGCAAGCATAATAGTGTAGAAATGGTGTGCCTTGAGGTTCACGACACACCCGGAAACGTGTACAGTCACCGCTTGTCGTACTTCATTTTTAATAAGTGCGAAAAGGAGGCGACTTTTTTTATGGCAAGTCAAGTAATGAGAATCACACTGAAAGCTTACGATCATCAGTTAGTTGATCAGTCTGCTGCAAAAATTATTGAAACTGTAAAAAAGACAGGATCACAGGTGAGCGGACCAGTGCCGTTACCAACTAAGAAAGAGGTAGTTACTATCTTAAGAGCTGTTCACAAGTACAAAGATTCCAGAGAGCAGTTCGAGCAGAGAACTCACAAGAGACTGATCGATATCACTACTCCAAACAACAAGACAGTAGATGCTCTGTCCAGACTGGAGATGCCAGCAGGCGTATTCATCGACATCAAGATGAAAAACAAATAAGCTGAAATGTGATGAGGGCTGCGACAGCAGTCAGAACCAAAAGGTTCATGAAGTTTGAAATCCAGAAGGGTTAATATAGAAGCAACACTTTTTCCTAAAAAGGAATCAACATCTCCGGCAACGGAGTCATAGTGTTCCACTTATATACCTGTTCTAGGATGAACGCGAAAGCGTTCCGCTGTAGATTACAAACAGGAGGTAAAAGTAATGAAGAAAGCGATTTTAGCTACAAAAGTCGGAATGACTCAGATCTTCAACGACGAGGGAGTTTTAACTCCAGTAACCGTTCTTCAGGCTGGCCCATGTGTAGTTACACAGGTTAAGACAGTTGAGAATGACGGATACAAAGCAGTACAGGTTGGTTTTGTTGACAAGAGAGAAAAATTAGTCAGCAAACCAGTAAAAGGTCACTTTGACAAAGCAGGCGTTTCTTACAAGAGATTCGTTCGCGAGTTCAGATTCGAGAATGCAGAAGAGTATTCTGTAAAAGATGAAATCAAAGCAGACATCTTCGCAGCAGGCGATAAGATTGATGCAACCGCAATCTCCAAAGGTAAAGGTTTCCAGGGTGCTATTAAGAGACACGGACAGTCCAGAGGACCTATGGCTCATGGTTCCAAGTTCCATCGTCATCAGGGTTCCAACGGTGCATGTTCTGACCCAAGCAAGGTATTCAAAGGAAAAGGAATGCCAGGACATATGGGCAGCAAGCGCATCACCATCCAGAACCTGGAAGTTGTTCGTATCGATGCTGAGAACAACCTGATCCTGGTTAAAGGTGCTGTTCCAGGACCAAAGAAAGCATTAGTAACACTGAAAGAAACAGTAAAAGCAGCTAGATAATGCTTTTATAGGAAAGGAGGAATACACAGATGGCAAACGTATCTGTTTACAATAAGGAAGGTAAAGAAATCGATACTTTAGAGCTGAACGATGCAGTGTTCGGCGTAGAGGTAAATGAGCATCTGGTACACATGGCAGTTGTTGCTCAGTTAGCAAACAATCGTCAGGGTACTCAGAAAGCAAAAACCCGTTCTGAGGTATCCGGTGGTGGTAGAAAGCCATGGAGACAGAAAGGAACTGGTCATGCAAGACAGGGTTCAACAAGAGCTCCACAGTGGACTGGCGGCGGAATGGTATTCGCTCCAACACCAAGAGATTATACAATCAGACTGAACAAGAAAGAGAAGAGAGCTGCTCTGAAGTCTGCATTAACTAGCAGAGTAAACGAGAACAAGTTCATCGTTGTTGACAGCTTAAGCTTCGACGAGATCAAGACAAAGAACTTTAAGGCAGTTATGGATAACCTGAAAGTATCCAAGGCTCTGGTAGTATTAGACGAGGAGAGCACAAACGCAGCTATCTCCGCTAAGAACATCCCAACTGTTAAGACTGCACGTGTTAATACAATCAATGTATACGACATCTTAAAGTACAACACAGTAGTAGCTACTAAGGCAGCTGTTGCAAGTATCGAGGAGGTGTACGCATAATGGCTAACATTCAGTATTACGACGTAATTCAGAAACCTGTTATCACTGAGAAGAGCATGAATGCTATGAGTGATAAGAAATATACATTCCTGGTACACACCGAGGCTAACAAGAGCCAGATCAAAGAAGCAGTTGAGAAAATGTTCCCAGGAACAAAAGTAGAGAAAGTTAACACCATGAACTTAGATGGTAAGAGCAAGAGACGTGGTATGACTGTTGGTAAGACAGCAAAGACCAAAAAAGCAATTGTTCAGTTAACTGAGGACAGCAAAGAGATCGAGGTATTTGCAGGTCTGTAGGCTGCAGCCTAACATGAAACTATACGGTCAACAGTGACAAAAATATACTGTGCCGTGATGAAGAAACACGCGGATGCGTTGCAGCTCCGCGCTAATCGAAAGGAGTTAAGATCATGGGAATTAAAACATATAACCCATATACACCTTCCAGAAGAAATATGTCTGGCTCCGACTTCAGCGAGATCACAAAGACTACTCCAGAGAAATCCTTAGTAGTTTCTTTAAAGAAAAACGCTGGTCGTAACAATCAGGGTAAAATTACTGTAAGACACCGTGGTGGTGGAAACAGAAGAAAATATAGAATCGTAGATTTCAAGAGAAACGGTAAAGATGGTATTCCAGCAACCGTAATCGGTATTGAGTACGATCCAAACAGAACAGCAAACATCGCACTGATCTGCTATGCAGACGGCGAGAAAGCATATATCCTGGCACCTGCAGGTCTGAAAGACGGCATGAAAGTTATGAGTGGTGCACAGGCTGAGGCTAAGATCGGTAACTGCTTACCATTAAGCGAGATCCCGGTTGGTGCTCAGATTCACAACATTGAGCTGTATCCAGGAAAAGGCGGACAGTTAGTTCGTTCTGCTGGTAACTCTGCTCAGTTAATGGCTAAAGAAGGTAAATATGCAACATTAAGACTTCCTTCTGGCGAGATGAGAATGGTTCCGATCGTATGCCGCGCAACCATCGGTGTAGTAGGCAACGGCGATCACAACCTGATCAACCTTGGTAAAGCTGGTAGAAAACGTCATATGGGCATCCGTCCTACGGTACGTGGTTCTGTAATGAACCCGAATGACCATCCACACGGTGGTGGTGAAGGAAAGACTGGTATTGGCCGTCCAGGTCCATGCACACCTTGGGGCAAACCTGCTCTGGGTCTGAAGACCAGAAAGAAAAACAAACAGTCTAACAAGTTAATCGTAAGAAGACGTGATGGTAAGACCATTAAATAATTGAAGGAGGATAAACCATATGGCACGTTCACTTAAAAAAGGACCATTTGCAGATGCGCATTTACTGAAAAAAGTAGATGCTATGAACGCAGCTGGACAGAAACAGGTTATCAAGACCTGGTCCCGTCGTTCTACAATCTTCCCACAGATGGTTGGACATACAATCGCAGTTCATGACGGAAGAAAGCATGTTCCGGTATATGTTACCGAGGATATGGTTGGACATAAGCTTGGTGAGTTCGTAGCAACCAGAACCTACAGAGGTCATGGTAAGGACGAAAAGAAATCCAAACGTTAATCGTCAGAATTTGAAAGGAGGTTTTTCTAATGGCTACAGGACATAGAAGTCAAATTAAGAGAGAAAGAAATGCTCAGAAAGATACCAGACCATCTGCTAAGCTGTCTTACGCAAGAGTGTCTGTTCAGAAAGCATGTTTCGTATTAGATGCCATCAGAGGCAAAGACGTACAGACTGCACTTGGTATTGTAACTTACAATCCTAGATATGCTTCTACATTGATCAAAAAATTACTGGAGTCCGCTATTGCGAACGCAGAGAACAACAACAACATGAGCAGAGAGAACCTGTTCGTTGAGGAGTGCTTTGCTAACAAGGGACCGACAATGAAGAGAGTAAAACCGAGAGCACAGGGTAGAGCTTACAGAATCGAGAAGAGAATGAGCCACATCACAATCGTGCTGAATGAGAGATAGGAGGCAAATATGGGACAGAAAGTTAATCCACACGGCATTAGAGTCGGTGTTATTAAAGACTGGAATTCCAAGTGGTATGCAGAGGCTGATTTTGCAGACAACTTAGTAGAAGATCACAAGATCCGTAAATTCCTGAAAAAGAAACTGTACAACTCCGGTGTTTCCAAGATCGAGATCGAGAGAGCATCTGACAGAGTTAAAGTTATCATCTACACTGCTAAACCAGGCGTTGTAATTGGTAAAGGTGGCGCAGAGATCGAGAAATTAAAAGCTGAAGTTCAGAAACTGACTGACAAGAAGCTTTTCGTAGATATCAAAGAAGTTAAGAGACCAGAGCGTGACGCTCAGTTAGTAGCTGAGAACATCGCACAGCAGCTGGAGAACCGTGTATCTTTCCGTCGTGCTATGAAGTCCACTATGGGACGTTCCATGAAGGCTGGCGTAAAAGGTATCAAGACTTCCTGTTCTGGTCGTCTGGGTGGTGCTGATATGGCTCGTACCGAGTTCTACAGCGAGGGTACAATCCCGTTACAGACATTAAGAGCAGATATTGACTATGGTTTCGCTGAGGCAGATACTACTTACGGCAAAGTTGGCGTTAAAGTTTGGATCTACAAAGGCGAAGTACTTCCTACAAGAGGAAACAAGGAAGGGAGCGATAAATAATGTTAATGCCTAAGAGAGTTAAGCGTCGTAAACAGTTCCGTGGAACCATGGCTGGTAAAGCTATGAGAGGCAATACTATTTCTAACGGTGAGTACGGTTTAGTCGCTACAGAGCCATGTTGGATCAAATCCAACCAGATTGAAGCAGCCCGTGTTGCTATGACCCGTTATATCAAACGTGGTGGTAAAGTTTGGATCAAAATTTTCCCAGATAAACCAGTTACTGCAAAGCCAGCTGAGACCCGTATGGGTTCCGGTAAAGGATCTTTAGAGTACTGGGTAGCAGTTGTAAAACCAGGCCGTGTCCTGTTCGAGATCGCAGGTGTTCCAGAGGAGACTGCTCGCGAAGCTTTACGTCTTGCTATGCACAAGTTACCATGTAAATGTAAGATTGCTGCTAAGGCAGATTTAGAAGGCGGTGATAACAGTGAAAACTAATAAGTACGTTGAGGATTTAAAAGCAAAGACAGCTGCTGAGCTGAATGAAGAGTTAGTAGCAGCAAAGAAAGAACTGTTCAACTTAAGATTCCAGAACGCAACCAATCAGCTGGACAACACCAGCAGAATCAAGGAAGTTCGTAAGAACATTGCGCGGATTCAGACTGTTATTACAGAGAAATCTAAATTAGCATAATCGAAAGGAGAAGAAAGTCGTGGAAAGAAATTTAAGAAAAACACGTACCGGAAAAGTCGTAAGTAACAAGATGGACAAGACCATCGTTGTTGCAATCGAAGACCACGTAAAACATCCTTTATACGGCAAGATCGTAAAGAGAACTTATAAGCTGAAAGCGCATGATGAGAACAATGAGTGTGCAATCGGAGATACCGTAAAAGTTATGGAGACAAGACCTTTATCTAAAGATAAGAGATGGAGACTTGTTGAGATCGTAGAGAAGGCGAAATAATTAAGCTCGAAAGGAAGGAGTATCAGGCATGATTCAGCAGGAAACCAGACTGAAGGTTGCTGATAATACTGGTGCAAAAGAGTTACTTTGCATCCGTGTTATGGGTGGATCTACAAGAAGATATGCGAATATTGGTGATATTATCGTTGCCAGCGTTAAAGATGCAACACCAGGCGGCGTTGTAAAGAAAGGCGACGTTGTTAAGGCCGTTGTCGTACGTTCCGTTAAGGGCGCACGCCGTAAAGACGGTTCCTATATCAAGTTCGATGAGAACGCAGCAGTAATTATCAAAGATGACAAGACTCCAAAAGGAACTCGTATCTTTGGACCAGTTGCAAGAGAGTTAAGAGAGAAACAGTTCATGAAGATCGTTTCTCTGGCTCCAGAAGTACTGTAGGGAGGTGCAGGCTGTGCATAAAATTAGAAAAGATGACCTTGTAAAGGTTATTGCAGGAAAAGATAAAGATAAGACCGGTAAAGTTCTTAGCGTTAAGGACGGCAAAGTTCTGGTTGAGGGCTGCAACATGATTACAAAGCATGCAAAACCAAACGCAGCTAATCCAAACGGCGGTATCATCAATCAGGAAGCAGCAATGGACATTTCCAACGTTATGTTAGTTGTAGATGGCAAGGCAACCAAAGTTGGCTTTGAAGTAAAAGACGGCAAGAAGGTTCGTGTTGCTAAAGCAACTGGCAAAGTGATCGATTAATTACAGGAAAGGAGGAAATAGACAGTGGCTAGATTAAAAGAGATGTACCAGAACGAGATCGTAGAAGCTATGATCAAAAAGTTCGGTTATAAGAATATCATGGAAGTTCCGAAGTTAGACAAGATCGTAATCAACATGGGCGTTGGCGAAGCAAAAGACAACGCAAAAGTGCTGGATTCCGCAGTTAGAGACTTAGAGATCATCGCTGGTCAGAAAGTCGTAACAACTAAGGCTAAAAAATCCGTAGCTAACTTCAAGATCCGTGAGAACATGCCAATCGGATGTAAGGTAACCTTAAGAGGCGAGAAGATGTATGAGTTCGCTGATCGTCTGATCAACCTTGCATTACCACGTGTACGTGACTTCCGTGGTGTAAATCCAAACGCATTTGACGGCAGAGGAAACTATGCTCTGGGTATCAAAGAGCAGTTAATCTTCCCTGAGATTGAGTACGATAAAGTTGACAAGGTAAGAGGTATGGATATCATTTTCGTAACTACTGCCAAGACTGACGAAGAAGCTCGTGAACTTTTGACATTATTCAATATGCCATTTCAGAAATAATTAGGAGGAGAATTCCATGGCTAAGACTTCAATGAAGATTAAGCAGCAGCGTCCGGCTAAATTCTCTACCAGAGAGTATAACCGTTGCAGAATCTGCGGCCGTCCACATGCATATTTAAGAAAATACGGTATCTGCCGTATTTGCTTCCGCGAATTAGCATACAAGGGCGAGATCCCTGGTGTTAAGAAAGCAAGCTGGTAGGCTGAAGGCATTTTGGTGCGAGGCTGCTGGGATCTGAAAAGATCCGGGCCCTGCACTGCTTAAGCCCCTTTCGAAGCTGATGCTTTGAAGGGAGGTCCAGACAAAGGAAACCAACCAACATTTTATAGGAGGAACATTCATCATGACAATGAGCGATCCAATCGCAGATATGCTTACAAGAATCCGTAACGCAAACACTGCAAAGCATGATACTGTAGACGTACCTTCATCCAAGATGAAATTAGCTATCGCTGATATCCTTGTTAAAGAAGGCTACATTAAAAAATATGATTTAGTTGAAGATGGCGCTTTCCAGACAATCCGTATCTTCTTAAAATACGGCGCTGACAAAAACGAAAGAATCATCACTGGCATCAAGAGAATTTCCAAACCTGGTCTGCGTGTATACGCAAACAAAGAGGATATGCCAAGAGTCCTGGGCGGCTTAGGAACCGCTATTATTTCTACAAACCAGGGCGTTGTTACCGATAAGGAAGCACGTCAGTTAGGTGTAGGCGGAGAAGTTCTTGCATTTGTTTGGTAATATTCGATAAAGCAACTGAAAACAGAAAGAACAATATGGTTCTTTCCGAAAATCTAAGTAGGAGGTAAATGGCATGTCACGTATCGGAAGAATGCCTATCGCGATTCCAGCAGGCGTAACTGTAACAATCGCAGAGAATAATAAAGTGACTGTAAAAGGTCCTAAGGGAACTCTGGAGAGAGTATTACCAGAGGAGCTGACCATTAAAGAAGAAGATGGTCATGTAGTGGTTAGCAGACCAAACGATTTAAAGAGAATGAAATCTTTACACGGTTTAACAAGAACCCTGATCAACAACATGATCATTGGTGTTACCAATGGTTATGAGAAAGT
The DNA here is from genome assembly GCA_934418055.1 of uncultured Lachnospiraceae bacterium. Lineage (GTDB taxonomy): Bacteria > Bacillota > Clostridia > Lachnospirales > Lachnospiraceae > UBA3402. The sequence continues at coordinate 35,673 of CAKRWX010000001.1, read as the reverse complement.
TCTGGAAGTCAACGGTGTTGGTTACAGAGCAGCTAAACAGGGCAAGAAGTTAACTCTGAACCTTGGTTATTCTCATCCAGTTGAGATGGAAGACCCAGAGGGTATCGAGACTGTCTTAGACGGACAGAACAAGATCACCGTTAAAGGTATTGATAAAGAAAAAGTTGGCCAATATGCAGCTGAGATCAGAGATAAGAGAAGACCTGAGCCTTACAAGGGCAAAGGTATCAAGTATGCTGATGAAGTTATCAGACGTAAAGTTGGTAAGACTGGTAAGAAATAATTAAGGAGAGTGTAAAAATGGTTAGTAAACAGTCAAGAAGCGAAATGCGCGTGAAGAAACACAACAGATTACGTAATCGTTTTGCCGGTACAGCAGAGAGACCACGTCTGGCTGTGTTCAGAAGTAATAATCATATGTATGCTCAGATTATTGACGATACAGTTGGCAATACTTTAGTTGCAGCTTCCACAGCAGAGAAATCCGCAAAGGCAGAGCTGGAGCACACCAACACCGTTGATGCTGCTGCATACGTTGGAACTTTAATCGCAAAAAGAGCATTAGAAAAAGGCATTGAAACTGTTGTTTTTGATAGAGGTGGATTCATTTATCAGGGCAAGATTCAGGCACTTGCAGACGCAGCTCGTGAAGCTGGTCTGAAATTCTAATAGAGAGGAGAATACAGCATGAAGCGTACAATCATTGACGCAAGTCAGTTAGAATTAAATGACAGAGTAGTTGCTATCAAGCGTGTGTCTAAGACTGTAAAAGGTGGACGTACCATGAGATTCTCTGCTTTAGTAGTAGTAGGTGATGGAAATGGTCACGTAGGTGCAGGCCTTGGTAAAGCAGGTGAGGTTCCGGAAGCAATCCGCAAAGGAAAAGAGGCTGCTATCAAGAATCTGGTAGAGATTCCAGTAGACGAGAATAAGAGTATTCCACATGACTTCCTGGGTCAGTACGGCAGCGCAAGCGTACTGCTGAAGAAAGCTCCAGAAGGTACCGGTATCATCGCTGGTGGTCCTGCACGTGCAGTTGTAGAGCTGGCAGGTATCAAGAATATCCGTACTAAATCTTTAGGTTCCAACAACAAGACTAACGTTGTTCTGGCTACTCTGGAAGGTTTATGTCAGATGAAGACTCCGGAAGAGGTTGCAAAACTTCGTGGCAAATCTGTAGACGAGATTTTAGGCTAAGGAGGACGAAAGAATGGCTGAGAAATTAAAAGTAACTTTAGTCAAATCCCCAATCGGTGCGATCCCGAAGCAGAAAGCAACCGTTGAGGCTCTTGGCTTAAAGAAATTAAACAAAACTGTTGAGCTGCCAGACAACGAGGCTGTAAGAGGCATGATCTGGCATGTAAAACACTTAGTTAAAGTAGAAGAAGTTTAATCATTAAGACAAGGAGGTGCAGACATGGAATTATCTAATTTAAAGCCTGCTGAGGGCTCTAAGCATAGCGACAGCTTCAGAAGAGGACGTGGCCATGGTTCAGGTAATGGCAAGACAGCTGGTAAGGGCCATAAAGGTCAGAAAGCTCGTTCTGGCGCACCAAGACCAGGTTTTGAAGGTGGTCAGATGCCATTATACAGACGTCTGCCAAAGAGAGGTTTCAAGAACCGTAATACAAAAGAGATCGTTGGCATTAACGTAGACGCTCTTGAGAGATTTGAGAATGATACCGTAGTTACCGTAGAGACTTTACTGGAGACTGGTATCGTTAAGAATCCAAGAGATGGCGTTAAGATTCTTGGTAACGGTGAGCTGACCAAGAAACTTACTGTTAAAGTTGACGCATTCAGTGAAGGCGCTAAAGCCAAGATTGAAGCAGTTGGTGGAACCTGCGAGGTGATCTAATATGTTCAAAACACTCCGAGACGCATTTCGCATTAAGGATTTACGAAAGAAATTACTCTACACCTTTATGATGTTAGTAGTAGTACGTTTCGGTTCCGAACTGCCGATTCCTGGAGTTAACACAAGCTATTTTGCAGATTTTTTTGCAAAGCAGAGCGGAGATGCATTTGGATTTTTCAATGCCATGACTGGTGGATCTTTCACCAGCATGTCCGTCTTTGCACTTAGCATTACCCCATACATTACTTCTTCCATTATTATGCAGTTGATGACCATCGCAATCCCGAAGCTGGAGGAGATGCAGAAAGACGGCGAAGATGGAAGAAAGAAAATCCTGGAGTACACCCGTTATGTCACAGTTGGCCTGGCTCTGATCGAGTCCACTGCTATGGCAGTTGGATTCGGCGGACAGGGTCTTCTGCATGAATTTAACGTGCTGAGTGTCATCGTAGCCATCGCTACCATGACCGCAGGAAGCGCACTGCTTATGTGGATTGGTGAGAGAATCACAGAGAACGGCGTTGGAAATGGTATTTCCATCGTTCTTCTGATCAACATTCTTTCCAGCCTTCCAGATGATATGAGCACTCTTTATACCAGATTCCTGAGAGGCAAAAACGTACCAGTAGCAGTTGTGACTGCTATCATTATTGTAGCTTTAATCGCTGCAATGGTTGTTTTTTGTATCATTCTTCAGGATGCTGAGAGAAGAATTCCGGTTCAGTATTCCCAGAAGATGCAGGGTAGAAGAATGGTTGGCGGCCAGTCCTCCAGCATTCCGTTAAAGGTTAACACCGCAGGTGTTATTCCGGTTATCTTTGCTTCTTCTATTATGTCATTCCCGGTTGTAATCGCACAGTTCTTTACTGTTGATTACACGAGCATTGGTGGCAGAATCCTGATGATGTTAAACTCTTCATCCTGGTTCCGCCCAGAGCAGCCGGTTTACTCTATCGGACTTGTAATTTATCTTGTATTGATCGTAGTATTTGCCTACTTCTATACATCCATTACATTCAATCCGCTGGAGGTAGCTAACAATATTAAGAAACAGGGCGGTTTTATTCCTGGTATCCGTCCAGGTAAACCAACCTCCGATTATCTGAACAGTATTTTAAACTATATTGTTTTCATCGGAGCCTGTGGCCTGATCATTGTCAGCATCGTTCCGATTATTGTTTCCGGCCTCTTTAGTATCAGCCGTCTGTCCTTCATGGGCACATCCCTGATCATTATCGTAGGCGTTGTTCTGGAAACAATCAAATCAATTGAATCACAGATGCTTGTGCGTAATTATAAAGGCTTTTTAAACGATTAATGCACTTGAGAAGAGGAAGGGCATTTTCGCCTTTCCTCTTTTGTTTTTGGTGATTCCAGTTTAGTTCACTTAAGGAGAAAATCCAGATGAAGATCATTATGTTAGGAGCACCTGGTGCTGGTAAAGGCACTCAGGCGAAGAAGATTGCAGAAAAATATCAGATCCCTCATATTTCCACAGGAGATATCTTCCGTGCCAATATTAAGGGCGGTACAGAGCTTGGAATGAAGGCAAAGACATTTATGGATCAGGGTATGCTGGTTCCAGACGAGATCACCATCGGTATGCTGATGGATCGCATTGGCCAGGAGGACTGTGCCAATGGATATGTGCTGGACGGTTTCCCAAGAACCATTCCACAGGCTGAGAGCCTGACCAAAGCACTGGCTGAGAGAGGCGAGAAAGTCGATTACGCGATCAACGTAGATGTTCCGGATGAGAATATCATCAACCGTATGTCCGGCCGCCGCGCATGTTTAGGCTGCGGCGCTACTTATCACATCAAATTCAATCCACCTGTAAAAGAGGGTGTCTGCGATACCTGTGGACAGGAACTGGTACTGAGAGATGATGATAAGCCTGAGACAGTAAAAAAACGTCTGGATGTTTACCATCAGCAGACCCAGCCTCTGATCGATTATTATAAGAATGCAGAGGTTCTGGCAGAAGTTGACGGAACCCAGCCTATGGATGCAGTATTCCAGGGCATTGTAGAGATTCTGGGAGAATAATATGGCAGTTACCATTAAATCTGAACGGGAAATCGAACTTATGAGAGAAGCCGGTAAGATTCTGGCGAAAACTCATAACGAGCTTGAGAAAGCTTTGAAGCCCGGAATGACGACCTGGGACATTGACCATCTGGGAGAGGAGATCATCCGCAGCTACGGATGTATCCCCTCCTTCAAAAATTATTGCGGATACCCGGCTTCTATCTGTGTATCTGTCAATCATGAGGTGGTTCATGGAATTCCAAGTAAAAAACGCGTGATTCAGGAAGGCGATATTGTCAGCCTGGATGCAGGTGTCATTTACAAAGGTTACCATTCCGATGCAGCAAGAACTCATGGAGTTGGTGAGATCAGCAAAGAAGCAAAGCAGCTGATCGAAGTAACAAGACAGAGCTTTTTCGAAGGTATAAAATATGCAAAAGCTGGCAATCATCTGAATGATATTTCCACCGCTGTTCAGGCGTATGCGGAAAAATTCGGATACGGAGTGGTCCGTGACCTGGTAGGCCATGGAATTGGAGAGCATCTTCATGAAGATCCGGAAGTGCCTAATTTTGCCCGCAGAAGAAAAGGCATCAGACTGCAGGCCGGAATGACCCTGGCCGTGGAGCCGATGATCAATATTGGTCGTCCTGGCGTCCGTTGGCTGGATGATGAATGGACTGTTGTAACAGAAGATGGTTCCCTGTCTGCTCATTACGAGAATACGATTCTGGTAGGGGAGGACGGCCCGGAGATTTTATCTTTGCTTCCATCTGATGAGGCGTAAGCAAAAGCGAAGGGATTTTTGTCATAAACTGAGAGTAGGAAACGTATGTATTTCTGATAGATGGCAGAAGCCATCGGTCAGCCGAAACGAAAAACAGCATCCAATGCTACAAGAGAAAAAGTCAGGTCTAAGGAGGAAATCAGATGTCTAAGGCAGATGTAATTGAAATTGAAGGCGTTGTAGTTGAGAAACTGCCAAACGCTATGTTCCAGGTAGAGTTAGAGAATGGTCATCAGGTACTGGCTCATATCAGCGGTAAGCTGCGTATGAACTACATTAAGATTTTACCAGGTGACAAAGTTACCATTGAATTATCTCCATATGATTTATCCAAGGGTAGAATTATCTGGCGTGATAAATAATAAGGTGATAAAATAAATTAAAAAAGTACTTGCATTATCCGAAAAAAGGTGTTATAATGCTCAAGCGACTTTGTTGAAGTACCAGGTGAACTTTGCCCAAAAGTGATCTTGGTTAACCTATATATCTAAAACTCATTTAGGTATATACGCGGATACGCCCGGCCGGGTGTACTGCTTCAAGCAGGTCTCGGAGTGGCGTGTGAACGTCAAGTGGGCATATCTGGTCATCCGATATTCGGATGGCAGTAAGGAAAGGAGAATTGCTGTGAAGGTTAGATCATCAGTAAAACCGATTTGCGAAAAATGCAAAATCATCAAGCGTAAGGGCAGCATCAGAGTAATCTGTGAGAACCCGAAGCACAAACAGAGACAAGGTTAAGAACCAAAAATTTTTACAGGAGGTGTACTACACACATGGCTCGTATTTCAGGTGTTGATTTACCAAGAGAAAAACGTGTTGAGATCGGTCTGACTTACATCTACGGTATTGGTAGAACAAGTTCAAACCGCATTCTTGCAGAGGCTGGTGTAAATCCTGACACTCGTGTCAAAGATTTAACCGATGACGAAGTTAAGAAAATCGCTGCAGTTGTAGCTGATACTCAGGTTGTAGAGGGTGATCTTCGTAGAGAGATCGCTATGAACATCAAGAGACTTCAGGAAATTGGCTGCTATCGCGGAATCCGTCATAGAAAGAGCCTGCCAGTTCGTGGTCAGAAGACTAAGACAAATGCAAGAACTCGCAAAGGTCCTCGTAAGACTGTAGCAAACAAGAAGAAATAAGTAACTTAAGTAGAATCACGTTGCATGTTTTAAAAACAGGAGACAAAGATTCGAGCAATTAGGAAGAAAGTAGGTTAGTTTAAAATGGCTAAAAAAGTGTCCACTGCAAAAAAAGTGACAAAAAAGCGCGTAAAGAAAAACGTTGAACGCGGACAGGCACATATCCAGTCCTCCTTTAATAACACAATCGTGACATTAACGGATGCACAGGGTAACGCTTTATCTTGGGCAAGTGCCGGTGGTCTGGGATTTAGAGGTTCAAGGAAATCTACTCCATATGCAGCACAGATGGCTGCTGAGACTGCTGCTAAAGCAGCAATCGTACATGGTTTAAAATCTGTTGACGTTATGGTTAAAGGACCTGGTTCAGGTCGTGAGGCAGCAATTCGTGCACTTTCTGCTTGCGGTATTGAAGTAACTAGTATTAAGGATGTGACACCAGTTCCACACAACGGATGTCGTCCACCAAAACGTAGAAGAGTTTAATAGGAGGTACGAAAAGTGGCAGTTGATAAAGTTCCTGTTCTTAAAAGATGTAGATCCCTTGGTATGGACCCTATTTATTTAGGAATAGATAAAAAATCTAACAGAGAATTAAAAAGAGCTAACAGAAAGATGAGCGAGTATGGTCTCCAGTTAAGAGAGAAACAGAAAGCAAAATTCATCTACGGTGTGTTAGAGAAACCTTTCAGAAATTACTACACCAAAGCCGAGAGAATGAACGGCATGACTGGTGAGAACCTGATGATCCTTCTGGAGAGAAGACTGGACAACGTTGTTTTCCGTATGGGATTCGGCCGTACCAGAAGAGAGACCAGACAGATGGTAGATCACAAGAACATCCTGGTAAATGGCAAATGTGTAAACATTCCATCTTACCTGGTAAAAGCTGGTGATGTGATCGAAGTTAAAGAGAAATGCAAATCTTCACAGAGATACAAAGACGCATTAGAGGTAACTGCAGGAAGACTGGTTCCAGCATGGTTAGATGTTGACCAGGAGAACTTACGTGGTACCGTTAAAGAGATGCCATCCAGAGAAGAGATTGATGTTCCAGTAAACGAAATGCTTATCGTCGAGTTATACTCCAAATAATCCGTAAGGATATAAGAGTATTAGCCTCGATATATATCACCCAAAAGGAGGGGCTAGAGTGTTCGATTTTGAAAAACCAAACATTGAGATTGCTGAGATCTCAGAAGATAGAAAATACGGTAAGTTTGTGGTAGAGCCACTTGAGAGAGGCTACGGCACAACCCTGGGTAACTCCCTGAGAAGAATCATGCTTTCTTCTTTGCCGGGTGCAGCAGTCAGTCAGGTGAAAATCGACGGCGTTTTGCATGAGTTCAGTTCTATTCCTGGTGTTAAGGAAGATGTTACTGAGATCATCATGAACATTAAGAGTTTGGCAATCAAGAACAACAGTGACAGCAACGAAGTAAAAACTGCTTACATTGAGTTTGAGGGCGAAGGCGTGATCACTGGTGCTGATATCCAGGCTGATCCGGACATTGAGATTCTCAATCCGGAGCAGGTAATCGCTACTTTAAGCGGCGGCGCTGACAGCAAGTTCTATATGGAACTGACTATCACGAAAGGCCGTGGATATGTAAGTGCAGACAAGAACAAGAGAGAAGATCTCCCGATTGGTGTGATTGCGGTTGATTCCATTTACACACCAGTTGAGCGTGTCAACATGTCTGTTGAGAACACCCGTGTTGGACAGGTTACCGATTACGATAAGCTGACCCTGGATGTTTATACCAACGGAACACTGGCACCAGACGAGGCTGTCAGCCTTGCTGCAAAGGTTCTGAGCGAGCACTTAAATCTCTTCATCGATCTTTCTGAGAATGCCAAGACTGCAGAAGTTATGGTAGAGAAGGAAGACAACGAGAAAGAGAAAGTCTTAGAGATGAATATCGACGAGCTGGAGTTATCCGTTCGTTCTTATAACTGTCTCAAGAGAGCCGGAATCAATACCGTTGAGGAGCTGTGCAACCGCACTCCTGAGGATATGATGAAGGTTCGTAACCTTGGCCGTAAGTCCTTAGAGGAAGTTCTGGCTAAGTTAAAAGAGTTAGGCCTTGAGCTTAACCCTAGCGAAGAATAAAGCAAATTGCCTACGGCAATTTGCGCTACCCAAACGAAGCGTAAGCGGAGTTCGGGTTTCCCGTAAGATTTATATGCCTGGCCCCGTAAGTCCGATGATGCAGGGGCCGGGTATTTCTACATGAGATGCGGTTTTAGTAAGTCCGAATGGCGTGAGACTGCTCTCCACATTTTATTTAATATGGAGGAATTTAAAAATGGCAAAGTATAGAAAACTTGGAAGAACTTCCAGCCAGAGAAAAGCAATGATCAGAAGCCAGGTAACTGCTCTGTTATATCATGGAAAAATCGTTACTACTGAGGCAAGAGCAAAAGAGATCCGCAAAGTTGCTGAGGGTCTGATCGCAAAAGCTGTAAAAGAGAAAGACAACTTCGAGACTGTTAAAGTAACTGCTAAAGTTGCTCGCAAAGACAGCGAAGGTAAGAGAGTAAAAGAGGTTGTTAACGGTAAGAAAGTTACTGTTTACGATGAAGTTGAGAAAGAGATCAAGAAAGATCTTCCTTCCAGACTGCACGCTAGAAGACAGATGATGAAAGTTCTTTACGATGTAACTGAGGTTCCGACCGCAGCTGCTGGAAGAAAGAAAAACACCAAGTCTGTTGACTTAGTTGCTAAGTTATTCGACGAGATCGCTCCAAAGTATGTTAGCCGTAACGGTGGTTACACCAGACTGGTTAAGATCGGTATGCGTAAGGGCGATGGCGCTATGGAAGTTCTGCTTGAGTTAGTTTAGTCTCAAGATAATAAAGACGTCAGAGGAAAATGATCCTCTGGCGTTTTTTGGTTATGAAAAAAATGTGACGAAATTGTGTTCAGTAAATTTTATGGTGGATAAATCCGTTAGAATTATGTCCAACTGTTCACGGAAAAGAAAGAATATCGTAAGTTGACGCTCCTATTAGCCAAAGGTATAATAAAATTACAAAGAGAATCGAGAATATTCATGAGTATTTCGTTAGATATCAGAACACGAGTAAAACATGGCGATTCAGGTAAATGGGAGGGATAAGAATGAAGAAACGATGGAGATATGTGGCAGCCGCCATTATGATGTGTGTGATGACCATAGCCGCTTCGATCACTTCTTTAGCGGCGACGAAAACGATCAGTTCCGTGACAATCCGTGTGGGAACGGACGTGGAAGCGGGAGATACACTGGATGACAGTATTGATGTTTATACGAATACTCTGGATGTGAAGACGGGAACTTACGCTTCAACCAATTCAGAGCGGTATTCCATCCGTGACGCAGAATGGGTGACATCTACTACGAAGTATCTGACCGTCGGTGATGAGCCGAAGATGCGGGTGTACATTTACATCGATGATGATGACTACGCATTTCGTGGAACTTACAGCTCCAGCAATGTAAAAATCAAAGGCGGTACTTTTGTCAGTGCGAAACGTTCTTCCAATGAACTGGAAGTTGTTGTAAAAGTCAGTGGAATCAAGGGCGCTTATCCGGCACCTTCCGATGCAGGATGGAAGAATTCTCCATTAGGAAAAGCAGTATGGAACAGGGATGTTGATCCGGATCGTGACCCATACGGAAAGAGTATCACTTCTGGTTATTATGATGTGTATTTATATCGCAATGGAAAGTCCGTGAAACGTTTCGAAGCACTGAACACTACGACATATAATTTATATCCATATATGACGAAGGAAGGTACTTACAGCTATAAAGTAAGAACAGTTCCATACACAGAAGAACAGAAACGATACGGTGAGAAGAGCGAGTGGACGGAATCTGATGAGCTGTATATTGATAAGAATCATGTATCAGATGGTACAGGTCAGCAGGATGGCAATATTGGTACCACCACGCAGGTAGGCTGGATCCAGTCTGGAAACACCTGGTATTACAAATATCCGGATGGATCACTTCAGAAGGATTCCTGGTTGAAGATTAATAATATCTGGTATCTGTTTGACCGGGATGGAAGGATGCTTACCGGATGGCAGGTTAAAAATGGAAGAACTTATTATCTGCAGGAAAGCGGTGCTATGTATACTGGATGGATCAAATCCGGAGATCTCTGGTACTTCTTAAACCGCCCGCAGGACGGCGATGTGGAAGGTGCCATGAGAACGGGATGGCTGAACTACAATGGCAAGGTTTACTACCTGCTTAGCAGTGGTGCCATGGCAGAAGGCTGGACACAGGTTGATAATAACTGGTACTATTTCTACCCAGGTTATGGATATAAGGCAGTGAATACGACCATTGATACCTTCTATGTGGATGCCAATGGTATCTGGAGAAAATAATAGAAATGAGGGAATTCAGAATGAAACGATGGAAACAGTGGATGAAAGCAGTGATCGTGTCTGCAGTGCTGTGCATGTTATGCGCTTTTACAGCAATGGCCGATGACTACTATTATCTGAAGACACCGGACAGCGCATACTGGGGAGAGGGCGAAGATGGAATCGCCCACTGGTCCAAAGTTGAGAAGGCTAAAAAATACGAAGTGGTTCTCTATGAGGGAGAAAGCCGTGTAAAACGGTTATACACAACCGGCTGCAGAATTAATTTGAGCGAGTATTTCACCAATGACGGACAGTATTATTTTACCGTTCGTGCCGTACCAAGCGATACCCAGAGACGGTTCGTGGCTGGAGACTGGATTTCTTCCGATGAGCTGGATGTGGACTGGATGGGAGATACGGAAGGCCGTTGGAGAAAGTACAGCACAGGAACCAAATATCAGAAAGCGGATCGTACCTATTACACCAGTGAATGGGCAAAGATTAAGGGCGAATGGTATTATTTTGACGCTGACGGATATATGAAGACTGGCTGGATCCAGTTGGCTGGTACCTGGTTCTATCTGGGAACTGATGGCAAGATGTGCACTGGCTGGGAACAGATCAGCAACGTATGGTATTATTTTAATGAATCCGGCGCTATGCAGACTGGCTGGGTTCAGACAAAACCTGGATATTGGTATTATCTGAATTCCGATGGCGCGATGCTCAGCAACACAGTTGTCGAGGGCCATCAGTTAAATGCGGATGGTCTGATGATCAACTAAAGATCTAGGATAAAGGGTGTTGAAAGAAAAGGGATCTCTGTAGATTGTGGACAGAGGCCCTTTTTTTGGTCCATTCTGTGTACAAACGTTTTATTTCTTGACTAATATCTCCTTTTACACTAAAATGAATTAGCATATGAGGTTCGGACAAAGAAAGGAAAACTATGGGCATCATAAAGGCTAGTAAATTGATTTTTGATTATATCAGACATGATGAAGAAGAAAAAGAAGTGGAAGTGGACCGCGCCATCGATGGATTAAGCCTGGATATTGCCAAGGGCAGTTTTGTGGCAATCCTGGGACATAATGGTTCTGGTAAATCCACCTTTGCCAAGCAGATTAACGGCATTTTGACGCCTACAGATGGCACTGTGTGGGTGTCCGGTATGAATACGGCGGATGAAGATGCGATCTGGGAGATTCGGAAAAAGGCAGGAATGGTATTCCAGAACCCGGACAACCAGATCATTGGTAATGTAGTAGAAGAAGACGTGGGATTTGGCCCGGAGAATATCGGTGTTCCCACTGACGACATCTGGAAACGGGTGGACGAGAGCCTGGAGGCAGTGGGAATGACCGCTTACCGCTATAAATCCCCCAACAAGCTGTCTGGTGGACAGAAGCAGAGAGTGGCAATCGCCGGAGTTATGGCCATGAAGCCGGAGTGTATCGTGCTGGATGAGCCGACGGCCATGCTGGATCCTAATGGCCGCAAGGAAGTAATCAAGACCGTGCGGGAGCTGAACCAGAAAGAAGGCATCACGGTGCTGCTGATCACCCATTATATGGAAGAAGTGATCCATGCGGATCGGGTGATCGTGATGGACGATGGAAAACTGGTGATGGACGGAACACCGAGAGAGATCTTCTCAAAGGTAGATGAATTAAAGTCCTATCGTCTGGATGTGCCGCAGGTGACAGAACTTGCCTATGAACTGAAAAAAGCCGGGGTCGATCTTCCAGAGGGAATTCTTTCCCAGGAAGAATTTATGGAGCAGATTCTACCGATTTTTGCCCAGAAATTCCCAGGTCAGATCAAGCTTTAAGAAGACAGGAGATTACGAGATGTCGATAAAAGCAGAACATTTAACTTATAAATACGGAGATGGAACCGCTTTTGAGCAGTATGCCTTAAAAGATGTGAACTTTGAGATACCGGACGGACAGTTCGTGGGTCTGATCGGCCATACGGGATCTGGTAAATCGACCTTGATCCAGCATCTCAATGGTCTGATCAAGCCTACCAGCGGCCGGATCCTATATAATGGAACGGATATCCACAGTGAAGGATATAGTCTGAAGGAATTAAGAAGCAAAGTAGGACTGGTGTTCCAGTATCCGGAGCATCAGTTATTTGAGATTGATGTATTTTCGGATGTATGTTTCGGGCCGAAAAACCTGGGATTTACGGAAGAAGAGATCAAGAGCCGGGCAGAAGAGGCACTGAGGCTGGTGAAACTGGATGAAAAATTCTGGAAACAGTCTCCATTTGAGCTGTCAGGCGGACAGAAGCGGCGGGTTGCCATAGCTGGTGTACTGGCTATGGGGCCGGAGGTGCTGATTTTAGACGAGCCGACAGCGGGATTGGATCCAAAAGGAAGAGATGAGATCCTGGATCAGATCAAGGAACTGCATGATGAGAAGGGAATGACCATTATCCTGGTTTCCCACAGCATGGAGGATATCGCCAGATACGCGGACCGTCTGATGGTGATGAACCATGGCGAGAAGGTCTTTGACGGGACTCCTAAGGAAGTTTTTGAGCATTACAAGGAACTGGAGGCCATTGGTCTGGCGGCACCGCAGGTAACTTACATTACCCATGCCTTAAAAGAGCATGGAGTGCCCATTGGAGATCACATTACAACGGTGGAAGAAGCAAAAGACGCGATCTTAAAGCTTTTGAATCAGTAGCCATGGGCTGGAGGAGAACATGATTAGAGATATTACGCTGGGACAATACTATCCGGTGGACTCGGTGATCCACCGGATGGATCCAAGAACTAAATTATTCGGGACGATGGTATTTATCATTTCCCTGTTTCTTTCGGACAATATCGTGACCTATGTGATCGCAACATTATTTCTGGCGATGTGCATCCGGCTGTCCAAGGTGCCATTTTCCTTTATGGTGCGTGGATTGAAGGCGATCGTATTCCTGCTTTTGATCAGTGTCAGCTTTAACCTGTTTTTGACGGATGGTAAGGTGTTGTTTCAGATCGGATTTTTGAAGATCACTCAGGAAGGTATTGCCACAGCCTGCTTTATGGGACTGCGGTTGATGTACCTGGTGATCGGATCATCGGTGATGACCCTGACGACGACACCGAATCAGTTGACGGACGGATTGGAGAAGAGCCTTGGATTTTTAAATGTGATCCATGTGCCGGTTCACGAGATTTCCATGATGATGTCTATTGCCTTGCGGTTTATCCCGATCCTGGTGGAAGAGACGGACAAGATCATGAAGGCGCAGATGGCAAGAGGCGCGGATTTTGAGACCGGCAACCTGATTCAGAAGGCCAAGAGCATGGTTCCGTTACTGGTTCCGTTATTTATTTCCGCGTTCCGCCGGGCTACTGACCTGGCTATGGCCATGGAGGCCAGATGTTACCGGGGCGGCGAAGGGCGCACCAAGATGAAACCGTTGAAATATGAGAAACGGGATCATAAGGCGTACCTGGTTTATGCTGTCTATTTAGTATTGATCGTGGCAGGAAGAATCCTGTTTTAATCTGGAGAATATTTATGAAGCGAGTAAGAATGGTCCTGGCTTATGACGGGACAAATTATTGCGGGTGGCAGCTCCAGCCCAATGGAATTACCATAGAAGAAGTGTTAAATCAAGCTCTCTCAGAACTTCTGAGGGAGCCTGTTGCGGTTATAGGGGCCAGCAGGACCGATTCCGGCGTCCACGCAGAAGGAGCAGTGGCGGTGTTTGATACGGAGAACCGGATGCCTGCAGATAAGATCTGTTTTGCCTTAAATCAGCGTCTGCCGGAGGACATCCGTGTGCTGCAGAGCGATGAGGTGCCTCTGGACTGGCATCCGAGAAAACAGAATTGTATCAAAACTTATGAGTACCGGATCTTAAATCGGAAGATCTCCATGCCTACCAGAAGACTGTATTCCTATTTCTGCTATTTTGATATGGATGTGGAGAAAATGCAGCAGGCGGCGAAATACCTGTTAGGAGAGCATGATTTTAAGAGTTTCTGTACGGTGCGGACCCAGGCAGAGGAGACAGTCCGGACGATCTACAGTCTGGATGTGACAAAAGACGCGGAGGACATGATCCATATCCGCATCAGCGGCAGCGGTTTCCTCTATAACATGGTGAGGATCATCGCCGGAACTTTGATGAAAGTGGGAATGGGCGTGTATCCGCCGGAGCACATGGAGGAGATCTTAGAGGCCAGAAACCGCCAGGCAGCAGGCCCAACGGCTCCCGCCAGAGGTCTGACCCTGATCAGCATGGAATATGAGAAGGAGCTGCGCCCGGTGATCGCCGGGGAGAATAAGCACTGGAGTTACCGGCTGATCCAGACAGAGGTTCTGGAGAAAAAACAGGCGTATCTGGTGATCGGACGGTGCGAGGACGAGTTTTTTGACGCCCTGCTCATGCGTGTGAGCCATCAGGCGGTGCGCAACGGAGCCAGACGGGTGTACGCGGCGGATCTGGAGGGCGAGAGAAATGGAAAGCCGCGGATCCAGGTGGGAAAAGATTATGGTTATTATCAGTTCACAGAAGCTGGGGAAAATGTGCTGGTCCCTGTGGATAACTGGGATCAATTCCTGGATTTTGAGGATACAGAGTGGACAGGGAAGCCATTTTCCCCAGAATGGTTCCTGACAGAGGGGATAATCCCGTAAAAATCCGGATTTTTTGTGGAAAACTTTTGAAAAACACTAGGTTTTCCGCCAAAAAAAGGTTGACACACCAGATGCAGTGTTATATAATGTATAACTGTGACGTTAGGAGAAAATGCTGTAGCCAAAGCCCCGGAGACCGCATTTTACCATATATGTTAAGCAACAAGATCATTGAAATCATGGGAATATCACAGGAGGTTGACCAATGAAGAGTTTTATGGCTAGTCCAGCGACAATCGAGAGAAAATGGTACGTAGTTGACGCTACCGGATATACATTAGGACGTTTAGCTTCTGAAGTAGCAAAAGTTTTAAGAGGTAAAAATAAACCGATCTACACACCACATATGGATTGCGGTGATTATGTAGTAATCGTAAACGCTGATAAAGTGAAAGTAACTGGTAAGAAATTAGATCAGAAGATTTACTATCATCACTCTGATTACGTAGGTGGTATGAAAGAGACTACCTTACGTGAGATGATGGCTAAGAAACCTGAGAAGGTTGTTGAGCTTGCAGTTAAGGGTATGCTTCCAAAGGGACCTTTAGGAAAGAGCATGATCACAAAACTTCACGTATACGCTGGCCCAGAGCATGAGCAGGCAGCTCAGAAACCAGAAGTTTTGGAATTCAAGTTTTAATTGAAGGAACTGAAAGGAGGAAAATATAATGGCAAACACTAAGTTTTACGGAACAGGAAGAAGAAAAAAATCTATCGCTAGAGTATATCTGGTACCAGGTACTGGTAAAATCACAATCAATAAAAGAGACATCGACGAGTATTTAGGTCTTGAGACCTTAAAGCTGGTTGTTCGTCAGCCACTGGTAGCTACCGAGACTATCGACAAGTTCGATGTTCTGGTTAACGTTCGTGGTGGTGGTTTCACTGGCCAGGCTGGTGCAATCCGTCACGGTATCTCCCGTGCACTTCTGCAGGCAGACGCTGAGTATCGTCCAGTTCTGAAGAAAGCTGGTTTCTTAACAAGAGACCCAAGAATGAAAGAGAGAAAGAAGTACGGCTTAAAAGCAGCTCGTCGTGCTCCACAGTTCTCCAAACGATAATTCAATCGAATATCGATCAAAGAGATCTATCCCCGGAAATGTTATGTTTCCGGGGATTTTTGTATATAGCAAGTGATGTTTTACAGGAAACCATCAGTTGCTGGAAAAATTATGAAAAGTATACTACAATGGAGAATATTATGGATATTTGGGGAGAACTTTACACAAAAGCCCAAAAGGAATATCATCCGGAGGATGTGACGCCGTTTATCTATGCGCATCATGTGGCTGATCTCTTTCCGGGATCAAGCGCCGTCTGGAGGCGGCAGCGGAATGCCTTGCGGTGCTTGCCGTGAGTTTCTGTATCAGTTAAACGAAGAAAATGAAAACATGGAGATCATGGTGAATTACGAGACCAGAGAAACCGTGACGCTGAAAGAACTGATGCCAAACTGGTGGGGAAAAGAGCGCTATGCAGATGCGGCTGCCAAGTCGGAAGCGGTGTTTTCCTGGAACGGAAAGACGGCAGACAAGTTGTTTCTGGCGGTTCATGGAAATACCCAAAATGGAGAGACAGCGCGGGAAGATTGGGAACCGGTATTGGCAGGGAAGAGCCAGTGGCGAAAGCACTGGAGGCAGTACAGAATGAAGGTTATCAGGAAATCGTCTGTGGTGGTTTTTCTGCCGGATGTGATATGCTTCTGCGGGCGGTTGCATTTTCCTCTGCATGCTGTGAACGGCTGATCTTGCAGAGCCCGTGGATTCCGGTTTTGGAGGATCATATGGAAGAAGTGCTTCAAGCGATCCAGAAAAAGGGGATTGAGCTTCGGATTTTCTGTGGTTCCGATGATGAGGACTGCCTTCCGCTGGCAAAGCAATTGTATGATGCGGCAAATCAAGAAGGCCTTGATGTGGAATTGACGATCCAGAAGCATAACCGTCATCAGTTTCCATTAGAACTGGATACGCTAAAAAATCTGTGGTAGGCAGGAAATACTATTTCATTTGAAATGTGATGGAGTAAAATTTTTGACAAGTAACTGGATGGCAATTATAATAGAGGTGTAACTGTTCAGTACCTGCACAGTTACGAGCAAAAATCCATTGAAAATTGCCTTCGGCAATGGGATTTTTGCCTGCAAGCCCATGTTTTCGTACGGTCAGCGCAGTGAATGCGCAGACCTACTGAACAGTTACATAGAGGTAACTATTTAACTATATTTATAGTAAATCATAGGTAAGATAAAGGAGAACTGTTTGAAACATCTTAATTTATTACTGGATCGTGTGGCCTGACCGGGAGGTCTGGCAAATCTGAACACACGCCATTCCTCCCGGAAATCTGGAACAACACATTTTCAGGAGGATCAATCATGAATCGCGAAAATAAACGCAAATTATACGAAAAAGGTTACTATAAAACTCACCCATGCAATGAAACTTTCACCTGCAAAGTCTGCGGAAGACTCTGCACACCGGATCACGCTGGCAGCGGGCATCGGAATCATTGTCCCAACTGTCTGTCCAGCTTTCATGTGGATATCGAACCAGGAGACCGGGAGTCGGACTGTGGCGGTATTATGGAGCCGGTGGCAGTCTGGGTGCGGAAAGGCGGCGAGTGGGCCATTATCCATCGCTGTAAGCGCTGTGGGGCCTTAAGTTCCAACCGCGTGGCAGCAGACGACAATCCCATGAAGCTGATGAGCATTGCCATGAAGCCGTTATGTGAGCCGCCGTTCCCACTGGAGCGGATTGAGGAGATGACCCGGCTGATGGGCGGAGAGGGCAGTTTGAAGTGACGAAAATTCGGCTGCAAAAGGAAATGCAGACAGAAGAAGGAGAATTCTATGGAAGAAAACCAGCAGACGCCCCACAAGCGCCGCGTGCGGTATAAGGGAAAATATCCCAAGAAATTTGAGGAAAAATACAAAGAGCTACAGCCGGAGAAATACCAGGATACCATCCAGCACGTGATCGAGAAAGGCAATACCCCGGCGGGAATGCATATTTCCATTATGGTAAATGAGATCCTGGACTTCTTAAAGATCCAGCCGGGAGAGGTTGGATTTGACGCCACCTTAGGCTATGGCGGTCACACCAAGGCCATGCTTCAGTGCTTAAAAGGCCAGGGACATATGTACGCCACCGATGTGGATCCGGAGGAGTCGGCAAAGACGAAAAAGCGCCTGGAAGAGCAGGGTTTTGGGGAAGACATGCTGACGATCAAACTGCAGAATTTCTGTACCATTGATGAGATCGCCAAAGAAGTAGGTGGCTTTGATTTCATTCTGGCGGATTTAGGCGTTTCTTCCATGCAGATCGATAACCCGAAACGTGGTTTTTCTTTTAAGGTGGATGGGCCTCTGGATCTGCGTCTGAACCAGCAGAAAGGGATCAGCGCGGCAGAACGTCTGGATACCATCGGAAGGGAAGAACTGGCGGGAATGTTGTATGAAAATTCCGATGAGCCTTACTGCGAGGAGTTAGCGAAAGCGATTACCGATGAGATCCGCAAAGGTCGGCGGGTGGATACCACCACGAAGCTGCGGGAGATCATCGAGAAGACATTGGATTTTCTTCCGGAAAAGGAGAAGAAAGAGACCATCAAAAAGACCTGCCAGCGGGTATTCCAGGCTCTGCGTATTGATGTGAACCAGGAATTTGAGGTGTTATACGAGTTTATGGAGAAATTGCCAGGAGCCTTAAAACCAGGCGGAAGAGCGGCGATTTTGACCTTCCATTCTGGAGAGGATAAACTGGTAAAAGCAGCGCTGAAAGAAGGATACCGGGCGGGTGTTTATTCGGAGTATTCCAAGGACGTGGTGCGCCCGTCTGCGGAAGAATGCGTGCGGAATCCAAGAGCCCGCTCTACGAAAATGCGCTGGGCAGTCCGTGTAGAGGAGTAATGACTGGTGAGTGCCATAGAAGAACTGTTAAAGAAGGTCTATGATACTACACAGTCCATTCCGGTTTATCACTCTAAGACCAGCTACAACCTGTTTGAGACTCTGGAGATCAGTGGGAAAGAGGTGCTGATGTGCCGGTTTCTGGCGGATCTGTTAAATCCAGAGGGCAGTCATGGATGCGGAATCCTGTTTCTGAAAACATTTCTGGAAGAGGTGTTACAGGAAAAGCGGATGCCGGATTCCCTGTTATCTCATACCATCGTCACCAAAGAATATGTGATTGACAAGGACCGGCGGATCGATCTGGTGATCCAGAATGCGGATTTTTTCATTCCCATGGAAGTGAAGATCTATGCGGGAGAGCAGGAGGGTCAGTGTTTTGACTACTTTGAGCATGCGAAAAATTCGAAAATGGTCTATCTGACCCGTTTTGGAGATACGCCGTCGCTTTACAGCAGGAAGCAGCGGGGCGGAAGTGGGATTCTGTCTCTGAGCCAGATCCAGTGCATTTCCTGGTCTGAGGACATAAGTGGCTGGCTGGACCGGCGGCTTGGCAGTCTGCCGCAGCCGGTAGAGGAAGCGGTGCAGCAGTATCTGGATACGATCCACAGGGTATCGGATGGAAGGAAACGAAAGAAAATGGAGAAAATCATGGAGGTTCTTCATGAGTCCCCGGATTATTTCGCGGCGGGCCTGGAGATCGAACGGACCATGAAGCAGGCGAAGATCAAGCTGATCCGGATGGTATTTGATGATTTTAAAGAGGCCATGGAGCCGCTGACAAAGAAATATGGCCTGGAACTGGAAACAGACGCGAAATATTATTCGTATGAAAACCCGAAGCATGACCGTTTTTATGACTGTTACAGCACTTATCCGGGACTAAATTACGTGGTAAAACAGGCGAAATTCCAGAAGGAGAGTCTGCAGATGTGGTTCAGGATCGAAATCGAGCAGAATTTATTTGCAGGATTCAGTCTTTTTGATATGGAGGCGGAGCCCCAGGACGGCTATTCAAAAGGGTATCAAGTCAACGAGATTACGGAGGGTTTGATAAATGAAGCCGCAAAATATCTGGATCGGGAGATCATTGTGCCGGAAAACTGGTGGTTTGCATGGAATTATTCTAATGGAAAGCGCAGTTATCAGGAACAGGAAGTGCCGGATTTTAAGGCCATAAATGATTGCGCGGTCAGTCTGGTGGATCCGGAGACGCGGAAGGAATATGTAAAAGAAGCGGTGGCGGGGTTTGAGCAGTCACTGCTTGCAAAGCTTTCTGTTCAGGATCAAACAACAAGATAATGAAACAATAACGTAATAAAAAAGTGGCGTCCGATTTTGGGGACAAAAAATCCTCAAAACCGAACGCCATTTTTGCTGCCATTATCCTAATAACATCTACTTTTTGTATTTCTCCAACAACTTCAACACTTCCCCAGACATCGGATACAAAAACAAAATATTAAACACCGTCATCAACCCAATCCCTACATCGCCCAGGTCCCAGACCACTGTATACTGCTGTAATCCACCGATCAACAGCATCACCAGGGCCAGTACCTTATAAGCCGTCTGCCAGCACCACTTGTCCCCCAGCAGGTAAGCCACATTGGAGCGGGCATAGAACAGGATTCCGATAAAGGTGGAAAAGCTGAACAACGCCAGGGTAATGGCGATGAAGATCACGCCTGCGGAACCTAAATGGTGGTACATGGCGGTCTGTAACAGATCCATACCGGACAGTCCGACGGTCATTTCCTCTGGTGCCAGCAGCATGATCATGGCGGTGCAGCTGCAGATCACGATGGTGTCAATGAGAACGCCTAAAGCCTGGATCAGGCCGGTTCTTGCAGGATCATTGCCCTGGGCGGCAGCAGCGGCGCAGGGAGCGGAGCCGGAGCCAGCTTCATTGGAGAACAGTCCACGCTTGATTCCGTTCATGATCACAGCTCCCAGACCGCCGGACACCGCCTGACGGAGACCAAATGCCTCTGAAAAGATCCGACCAAAGACCGATGGAAGCTGGCGGACGTTCAACAGAATGATAAACACCGTAATGGCGAAGAAACTTCCAGCCATGATGGGCACCAGCACGTCCAGAAGCTTGGCTGTGGCATTTTTCTGAAGAACAATCACTGCGGACAGAATGACTAGGACCACCGTGGTGATGATAGGTGGAATCTGAAATGCATTTTGAAACGCGGAACTGACGGAGTTGCTGATCACCTGGCTGATGCCACACCAGCAGATCAGGCCGGAGATAGCAAACAGGGTCGGGATCAGAAATCTTCTGCGGGTTTGGCCGGTTTTCTCTTCTAAAAATCGGTGGATATAGTAAGCCGGACCGCCCCAGTAGCCACCGTAAAGGGGATCGGGCTCTTTGTATTTCTGTGCCAGAGATGCCTCTACATAAGCCGTAGAAGAACCAAGAAGTGCCATCAGCCACATCCAGAACACGGCACCTGCTCCTCCGGCAGAAACAGCGGCAACCACGCCCACCAGATTGCCCATGCCAACTCTGGTGGCAGTGGAGATGATCAGTGTCTGGAGAGAAGAAAGGCTGTTTTCCGATTCCTTTTTCTCTTTGAGCGTGCCGATCATCTGTGAAAAATACCGGATCGGCAGAAATCCAGTCCGGATGGTAAAAAAGATACCTGCGGGAACCAGCAGCAGGATCATCAGGGAAATTCCGATGGAGCTATTTCCGAAGGGAATGGTAAACAAGTCTCCCCACAAGAGCCGGTATGCGGTTTCAATAAGTTTTACGATCAATACCAATAATTCCTTTCTATCATAGTGTACTTCTTTCTACTTTAAACGATTCTCGGAGAACTTTCAAGCATTTTTGAGGAATGTTTAGCCATTGCAGGACACGGGGATTTTCGCTATAATAAGAACCAGTGGCATGAATGAAACGGCCCAGAAAAATCGGGCTGATTGGAGGAAAAGAAACTGAAAGAACGTATTTGTATAGGAATTCTGGCTCATGTAGATGCGGGAAAGACCACTCTTTCTGAGGAGATTCTTTACCGTACCGGGGCTATTCGGAACCGGGGACGGGTCGATAACCGGGATACATTTTTAGATACAGATAACCAGGAGAGGGCAAGAGGCATCACCATATTTTCCAAACAGGCGGTCTTTACTCTGGATGACTGGGAAGTGACCTTACTTGACACTCCGGGACACGTGGATTTTTCTGCGGAAATGGAGCGGACCTTAAGTGTGCTGGACTACGCGGTGCTGATCGTCAGCGGCGCGGACGGGATCCAGGGGCATACGGAGACCTTATGGCGGCTGTTGAAACGCTATCAGGTTCCGGCCTTTGTGTTTGTCAACAAGATGGATCAGCCGGGAACAGATCGGGAGGCCCTTCTGAACGAATTGAAAAAACGGTTGAGTGACACCTGCGTGGCCTTCGATCCGGAGGGCAGAGCAGAAGCAGACCAATGGCAGGAGGAGATCGCCATGTGCGACGAGCACCTGCTGGAGGGCTATTTAAACGGCAATCTCATTGAGGATAAGCAGATCCGGGAAATGATCCGCGCCAGGAAATTGTTCCCATGCTATTTTGGTTCCGCACTAAAAGGACAGGGCGTGGAGGAACTGTTAGGGGGAATCCGTACCTATGCCAAGTGCTGGGAGAAGGACGGGGAGCAGGAACGCCTGGGAGCCAGAGTTTATAAGATTTCCAGGGACGAGCAGGGCAGCCGTCTGACCCATTTAAAGATCCTTTCTGGTATTTTAAAGGTGAAAGATACCATTTCTGGAAAGCAGGGGGAAGAAAAGGTCAACCAGATCCGGATCTATTCCGGAAGTAAATATGAGATGGTCAGCCAGGCGGAACCGGGCTGTATCTGCGCAGTGACAGGACTGGACGGCACCTGGGCGGGACAGGCCATCGGAGAAGCGTCGGAAGGGGAATTACCGCTGCTGGAGCCGGTTCTTACCTATCAGATCCGTCTGCCGGAGGGGTGCGACGCCCATGTGGCCCTGTTAAAACTGCGCCAGTTAGAGGAAGAGGAGCCAGAGCTTCATATTGTCTGGAATGAGACCCTTGGTGAGATCCAGGCGCAGGTCATGGGGCAGGTGCAGATTGAAATCTTAAAGAAGCTGATCGCGGACCGTTTTGGTATGGAAGTGGAATTCGGCGCAGGAAGTATTGTATACAAGGAGACCATTGCGGAGCCGGTGGAAGGGGTAGGCCATTTTGAGCCTTTGCGCCACTATGCGGAGGTCCATCTGTGGATGGAGCCGGGAGAACGGGGCAGTGGTCTGCAGTTTGAGACCAGATGCAGTGAAGATATGCTGGATCGGAACTGGCAGAGGCTGATCCTGACCCATCTGGAGGAAAAACGTCATGTGGGAACTCTCATGGGAGCCGAGATCACAGATATGAAGATCACATTGATCGCGGGACGGGCCCATCAGAAGCACACAGAAGGCGGAGATTTCCGTCAGGCCACGTACCGGGCGGTGCGTCAGGGCCTGCGAGAAGCCGGATGTCATCTGCTGGAGCCTTATTACAGCTTCCGCCTTGAGATCCCTACAGAATCGGTCGGAAGGGCGTTGACGGATTTAGAGAGGATGAGCGGAACCTTCGATCCGCCAGAACTGGAAGGCGGAATGTCGGTCATCCGCGGACAGGCGCCGGTGGCGACCATGCGGGATTACCAGATGGACGTGGTTTCTTATACCAAAGGCCGTGGAAAGCTGATCTGCAATGTGAAAGGATATGAGCGGTGCCACAATGAGGAGGAGGTCCTTTCCCACATTTATTATGATCCGGATGCGGATTTGAACAATCCGACTGGTTCCGTATTCTGCGCCCATGGAGCCGGATTTACGGTCAGCTGGGATCAGGTCAAGGAGCATATGCAGGTGGAGAGCCCCATCCAGTTAGAGCAGCGCCGGAGCAGGGAATTTGAGGCGCAGGTGCAGGCGGCCCGCACAGCGGCAGAAAACCGGAAATCCACGACAAATGGCGCCTGGGGGGCCCTGGATAAAGAGCTGGAGGCGATTTTTACCCGTACCTACGGCGAGAAGAGAAAAATGCCGCCAGAGATGAATGCCGCCAGAAGAGTTTCTTATGATCCGGCCCAAAAGGTGGAGATCAAATTCCGGGAACCAGTGGAAGAATATCTTTTGGTAGACGGTTATAATATCATTTTCGCCTGGGAAGAGTTAAATGAACTTGCCAGGACGACCATTGACGGGGCAAGACATAAGCTGATGGATATTCTCTGTAATTATCAGGGCTATAAAAAATGTACCCTGATTCTGGTATTTGACGCTTATAAAGTCACAGGCAATATTGGCCAGGCCATAGAGTATCACAACATCCATGTGGTCTACACCAAGGAAGCCGAGACCGCAGACCAGTATATTGAAAAGCTGGCCCATAAGATGGGCCGGAACCATCGTGTGACGGTGGCAACCTCCGATGGACTGGAGCAGCTGATCATCCGCGGACAGGGATGCCACTTAATGTCTGCCAGGGATCTAAAAGAAGAGGTAGATTATGTAAACCAACAGATCCGGACGGAGTATCTGGAAAAGTCCACCAGAACCACAGGAAATAAGGTACTGGACCAGACAGATCCAGAACTGGCAGAACATCTGGAGAAAATAAGACAAAATGAGCCAGAACAGATATGACAGAAGCAACTGAAAGGAAGTAAGAAATGGGAGAGAAACTGACAAAAAGCGATGTGGCCAAAATTGAGGAAGAGATCAATTACCGCAAACTGGTTGTACGAAAGAATGCGATCGAGGCTGTGAAAGAAGCCAGGGCCCAGGGCGATTTAAGCGAGAACTTCGAGTATTATGCGGCAAAGAAGGACAAAAACCAGAATGAGAGCCGGATCAGGTATTTAGAGAGAATGTTAAAAAATGCCCAGATCGTATCCGATGAATCCAAAGATGACGAAGTGGGCATCAATAATACGGTAGAGCTGTATATGGAAGATGACGATGAGGTAGAAACGTACCGTCTGGTCACTTCCATCCGCGGCAATTCCTTAGAAGGACTGATCAGTATCGAGTCCCCTCTGGGCAAAGCCATTTTTAAGCATAAAGCAGGCGACCGGGTCTATGTAAAGGTCAATGATAAGATCGGGTACTATGTGGAGATCCGTTCCATCCGGAACACCCAGGAGACACCGGAGGACCATATCCGCAGCTTCTAAAAAGGACTGCTTAAAATTCTCCAAAGGTGTGCTGGAGACGGGAGTCAAAAACTCCGATGCCCTTTAATACCTCATCGAAGTTCTGGATCAGCTCCACTGCAGTAGGTACTGCCTGTGCATAAAGCTGGTCTAATTCCTGACAGATGGGCTCACAGTCCGGATTTTTCCGGCATTTGATGATCATTTCCCGGATCACCTTTGGAAAATGGACCAGTTTTAATAATTTTAAGATCAGGCTGCGCATCTGAAGGTTCGGGATCACGAACAGATTGCAGCAGATCCGGATAGAGTGGATACAGGTATCGATCTGACGGACGCTCTGTTTTGGATAAAAGACAGCGATAGTCTCCGCATAGCCGGGCTTTGACCGCAGATGGTTGGCCGGGCGGTGGGTCAGGGGATTATAGCTGTCTTTTTCCATATTCCGGCGATCCATTTCCGCTTCGATCTCGCTGTGGGAGATTCCGGTGCGGCGGACGGCTGCTTCCACGTAGGGATGACAGGTACTGTCCAGGGCAAAATGGCAGAGAACGCCGTACAGGTATGCCAGTGCCGCTTTTTTGTGACGGCAGCTTCTCCACCGGCTGGCAGCAGGAAGGAAAAATGCGATGCCTGGCCGCTCGTGGATGGCAACGCCGGTCTGATTTATCTGGTTTTTGGAAAATGGGTGGTAGTAAAATAGCAGATCTGGTCCGTGAAGACCCAGATCAAACAGTCCACGGTAAGGATCGATGATGGCTTTCTGGGCCGGTGTCAGCTTCTTATAGACCTCTTTTCCAAAACGGTAGTGGGAGTAGGTGGTTGGCATTAGATCCACCCCCCGTCAAATCCGATGATCTGTCCCGTCAGATAAGAATCCGACCGGGCCAGCTGCAATAAAAGCTGTGCGACTTCTTCTGGTTTTGCCAGGCGTCCTGCCGGAATTTCTTCCTTCAGGGCCTCCAGTTCCTCTTTTTCAAGAAAATGGTTCATATCGGTATCAATGGCTCCGCATGCCACAGCATTTACCTGGACATTGCTGGGGGCCAGTTCCTTGGCTAAAGCCCTGGTAAAAGAATTGATACCGCCTTTGGTAGCGGAATAGGCCACCTCACAGGAGGCCCCTACATTTCCCCAGACCGAGGAGATGTTTAAGATCTTTCCGCTTTTCTGCTCCAGCATATGGGGAATGGCCAGCTTGGAACAGTTGAACACAGAAGTTAAATTGGTGCGGACGATCCGGTCCCATTCCTCCGGGGACATATCCTGTAAAAGTCCGATGTAGGAGATTCCGGCATTGTTGATGACCAGATCCGGGTACAGTCCATGTCTGTGGGCTTCCGCAAACACTTCCTGGCAGAAAGAAAAATCCCCCATATCTCCGGCAAAGGCCAGGCATACACTGCCTGCCGCCTCTGCTTCCTGTTTTACCTGATCTAAAAGCTCTTTATTTTTCTGGCAGGTGATGATCAGGTTATCCTGCTCTCGGGCAAATGCCAGTGCAGCAGCCTTTCCGATTCCACGGGAAGCGCCGCTGATCAGTACAGTTTTTTTATTCATATCGATTCTCCTGTAAATTGTTTCGCAAAAATGTCCATTCCGTGCTTCAAACGGTAATCACAGATGAAACATTTCCCCGAAAAAAATAGCTGTCTCCGCGTAGAAGATGCAGAGACAGCCATTCATTATCCTATTTTAAAATTCCGGTTCAATCAGACCGTATGTATGATTTTTTCGTTTGTAAACCACGTTCACCTGATCAGTCTCTGCGTTTAAGAACATATAGAAATTATGTCCAAGCAGCTCCATCTCTACACATGCATCTTCTGGGAACATTGGTTTCATACCGAAACGTTTGGTCTTAACGATGTTGATCGCTTCCTCTGCTTCTGCTTCCTCTGCCTCTTCAATAAAGATCTGGGAGAAAGACTGTGCAGCCTGCTTTTTGTCGATTAGTTTCTTTCTGTAACGACGGATCTGGCGTTCAATGATCTCTTCTACCAGATCGATGGAAACATACATATCGTTGCTGGACTCTTCCGCACGGATGATGCTTCCTTTCACAGGGATCGTAACCTCGATCTTCTGAACATCTTTCTGAACACTGAGAGTTGCATAAATTTCGGTATCAGGAGTGAAGTAACATTCCAGTTTTCCAAGCTTTTCCTGTACGGCATCTCGTAATCCAGGGGTTACCTCTATATTTCTTCCAGTAATAGTATAACGCATACGAATCAACTCCTTCTTTTGAGATGATTCCAGTATACCACAGATGTATGAATTATTCAATCAAATCTTGTGAAATGTAGTGACAATTTTTTGATTTATTATAAGAAATACATGGATTCTAAGGCGAAAAAATTTTGTCAAAAAAACAAAATTTATGACATCTGTACAAAAAAACAGTCGAAGGAGCAGACA
The DNA here is from genome assembly GCA_934418055.1 of uncultured Lachnospiraceae bacterium. Taxonomy (GTDB): domain Bacteria; phylum Bacillota; class Clostridia; order Lachnospirales; family Lachnospiraceae; genus UBA3402. Next base: position 8,333 of record CAKRWX010000001.1, on the reverse strand, counting down.
ACCAGGTGGATGAAATGAACAGTGGAAAAGCATGTGGATAATGTGGATAACTCTGTGCATAACTCATTTTTCCAGAAATTGACTGGAAATTGTGTGGGGATAACTCATTGCAAAAGTAAATGTGGAAAAGTGTGGATAATGTGGACAACCCCAGAATCGAACATAATTTTTGTGCAATATGACAGGTTTACCGTAAAGAAAAATATTATGTCATCTTGAAAAGTAAAAAAATTGTGAACAAAGGCCGATTTAGTTGAATAAACCCGCGGTTAGTGCTACAATATATAAGATTGTATCGTAAATTATTATAGTAAAATAGGAGTGTGATTCATGAATCTCTTTGAAAAGGTGTTCGGTACTCATAGCGAGCGCGAACTGAAATTAATATACCCGATCGTAGATAAGATTGTAGCCATGCGTCCAGAAATGATGGCTCTGACTGATGAGCAGTTAAGAGACCGTACCCGGATTTTCAAAGAGCGCCTGGCAAATGGTGAAACCCTGGACGATATTCTTCCAGAGGCATTCGCAACGGTCCGTGAGGCGGCCAGACGAGTATTAAATATGGAGCATTACCCGGTTCAGTTAGTTGGTGGTATCGTTCTGCATCAGGGACGTATCGCTGAGATGAAAACCGGTGAAGGTAAAACCCTGGTATCCACAGCTCCGGCTTATTTAAATGCCTTAATGGGCAAGGGTGTGCATATCGTTACGGTCAATGACTATCTGGCAAAGCGAGATGCGGAGCAGATGGGACAGGTTCATGAGTTCCTGGGCCTGACCGTAGGTGTGGTATTAAACGCCATGACTCCGGAAGAAAGAAAGAAAGCGTATGCCTGCGATATCACTTATGTGACCAACAACGAGTTGGGCTTCGATTATCTGCGTGATAACATGGCTATTTATAAGGAACAGATGGTTCTGCGTGATCTGGATTATGCGATCATCGATGAGGTGGACTCTGTTCTGATCGATGAGGCGAGAACTCCTCTGATCATTTCCGGTCAGAGTGGTAAATCCACCAAACTTTATGAGGTCTGCGACATTTTAGCAAAACAGCTTGTCCGCGGCGAGGCTTCCGGCGAGTTTACCAAGATGAACGCCATCATGGGAGAGGACATCGAGGAGACCGGAGATTTTGTTGTCAATGAGAAGGATAAGGTTGTCAACTTAACGGAGGATGGTGTCAAGAAGGTAGAGCAGTTCTTCCATATTGACAACCTGGCAGATCCGGAGAATCTGGAGATCCAGCATAACATCATCCTGGCTCTGCGTGCCCACAACCTGATGTTCCGTGATAAGGATTATGTGGTAAAAGATGACGAGGTTCTGATCGTTGATGAATTTACCGGACGTATTATGCCGGGACGCCGCTATTCGGATGGTCTCCATCAGGCAATCGAGGCAAAAGAGCATGTGAATGTCCGCCGTGAGAGCAAGACTCTGGCGACCATCACGTTCCAGAACTTCTTTAATAAGTTCCGGAAGAAAGCAGGCATGACCGGTACTGCTCTGACTGAGGAAAAAGAGTTCCGTAATACCTACTATATGGACGCCATCGCGATCCCGACCAACAAACCAGTTGCCCGTATTGATTTAGATGACGCTGTATACAAGACCAAGAAAGAAAAATTCAAAGCCGTTGTGGATGAGGTGGAGAAGGCATACAAGAAGGGTCAGCCGGTTCTGGTTGGTACCATCACCATCGAGACTTCTGAGATGTTAAGCCGTATGTTAAATAAGCGCGGCATCCCGCACAAGGTATTAAATGCAAAATATCATGAGATCGAGGCTGAGATCATCGCTCAGGCAGGTGTTCATAAGGCAGTTACCATCGCTACCAACATGGCAGGCCGTGGTACCGATATCAAACTGGATGATGAGGCAAGAGCTTTAGGCGGCTTAAAGATCATCGGTACGGAGCGTCATGAGTCCAGACGTATTGATAACCAGCTGCGCGGCCGTTCCGGCCGTCAGGGCGATCCGGGTGAGTCCAGATTCTACCTGTCCCTGGAAGACGATCTGATGAGACTGTTTGGTTCTGAGCGTCTGATGAATATGTTTAACGCATTAGGTGTTCCAGAAGGCGAGCAGATCGAGCACAAGATGCTTTCTTCTGCCATCGAGAAGGCACAGCAGAAGATCGAGAACAATAACTATGGTATCCGTGAAAATCTGTTAAAATACGATGAGGTTAACAATGAACAGCGTGAGGTGATCTACGCAGAGCGCCGCAAGGTACTGGATGGTGACAACATGCGCGATGTGATCTTAAAGATGATCACTGACATTGTTGAGCATGCGGTAGATATGGCGATTCCAGAGGATACCACTGCAGATAACTGGGATTTAGGAGAACTGAATTCCCTGATTCTGCCGATCATTCCATTAAAGACGATTACTCTGACTGACGAGCAGAGATCCGGCATGAAGAAACAGGAACTGAGCCATATGCTGAAGGAAGAGGCGGTAAAACTCTATGAAGAGAAAGAAGCTGAATTCCCGGAGGCAGAGCAGATCCGTGAGATCGAGCGTGTGGTTCTCCTGAAAGTGATCGATAATAAATGGATGTCCCATATCGACGATATGGATCAGCTGCGCCAGGGCATCGGCTTACAGGCTTATGGCCAGAGAGATCCGCTGGTTGAGTACAAGATGAGTGCTTACGAGATGTTCGACGGCATGACCGCAGCAGTCAAAGAGGATACTGTCCGCATCCTGTTCCATGTCCGCGTTGAGCAGAAGGTAGAGAGAGAGCCTGCAGCGAAGGTAACAGGAACTAACCGTGATGACAGCTCTGCCAAAGCTCCGATCAAGAAAGAAGTGCAGAAGATTTATCCAAATGATCCATGTCCGTGCGGAAGCGGCAAGAAATATAAACAGTGCTGTGGACGGAAACCGGTGTAACTCAGAAAGCTTTCACTTTTTGAGTTACATGATCCGCAAGATAAGCTTGATGAGAAGCCTCGGCTGCTTGGCAGATAGAAAATGCCGGCAGCCGGGGTTTTCATATAATGTAACTGTGAAATCCTGGATTCAGGATCCTGGTGAAAAGCACGAAGAAACGCCAGGCAGTTACCCATTATAATAAATGAAAGAAGGTGACACAATGGTAGAATTAGATCAGTTTAAGTACACACTCTCAACCTTTGAAAAACCATTAGTGGAAGTGAGGGATTCACTTTGACCTGGACAACAAGGAAAAACGAATTGCCGAGTTAGACAGGTCTATGGAGGAGCCGGGATTCTGGGATGATCCGGACCGTTCCACCAAACTGATGAAAGAAGCTAAGAATTTAAAGGATACCGTCAACGGATTTAAGGCGCTGGAGCAGGAATATGAGGATATCAGCGTCATGATCGAGATGGGATATGAGGAAAATGATCCAGAGCTGATCCCGGAGATCGCCCAGATGCTGGAAGAGCTGGAGAGCAAGCTGGAATCCCTTCGTATTACCACCTTATTATCCGGTGAATATGACAATAATAATGCCATTCTCCGTCTGAATGCGGGAGCTGGTGGAACCGAGTCCTGTGACTGGTGCAGCATGCTGTACCGGATGTACTGCCGCTGGGCAGACAAGAAGGGCTTTACCACGGAAGTGCTGGATTATCTGGACGGCGATGAGGCGGGGATCAAGTCTGTAACCGTTCAGATCAATGGGGAGAATGCCTACGGCTATTTAAAATCCGAACATGGCGTTCACCGTCTGGTCCGTATCTCACCGTTTAATGCGGCTGGAAAGCGTCAGACATCCTTCGTTTCCTGCGATGTGATGCCGGATATTGAGGAAGATCTGGATGTGGAGATCAATCCGGATGATTTAAGGATCGATACCTATCGTTCCAGTGGTGCCGGTGGTCAGCACATCAACAAGACCTCTTCCGCCATCCGAATCACCCATATTCCAACAGGCGTCGTGGTACAGTGCCAGAATGAGCGTTCCCAGTTCCAGAATAAAGACAAGGCCATGCAGATGCTGAAGGCCAAGCTGTTCATTTTGAAGCAGCAGGCCAATGCAGAGAACTTATCCGAGATCCGTGGCGATGTGGCGGACAATGGCTGGGGAAGCCAGATCCGTTCCTATGTGCTCCAGCCATATACCATGGTGAAGGACCATCGGACCAGCTATGAAACCGGTAACGTTTCCGCAGTCCTGGATGGCGATCTGGATCCATTTATCAGTGAATATCTGAAATGGATTCGTCTCGGAGGAGAGAAAAAATAGTTGCGTCAAAACATAAAATGTGCTAATATCTTTCACATGAACACAGATGTATTTGCTGTGCGAACACGAGAGAGGAATTGTCATGGAGACGAAGAGTAAGTATTTTGTAGTAAAACAGAAAGCAGTGCCGGAGGTGCTCTTAAAGGTAGTAGAGGCCAAAAAACTTCTGGAATCGGAACGGGTGATCACGGTACAGGAAGCGACGGAAGCAGTAGGAATCAGCCGAAGCTCCTTCTATAAGTACAAAGACGATATTTTCCCATTCTATGATAATGCCAAGGGAAAAACCGTAACCTTTGTGACCCAGATGGACGATGAGCCAGGGCTTTTGTCAGACCTTCTCCATATTGTGGCTGTTTACAAGGCGAACATCCTGACTATCCACCAGAGTATTCCAGTCAACGGTGTAGCAACCCTGACCTTAAGTGTCGAGGTGCTGTCTGATACCGGAGATGTTTCGAACATGGTGGAAGAGATCGAGATGATGAAGGGAATCCATTACGTAAAAATATTAGCCAGGGAGTGAGAAGACATGATCAAAGTTGCAATTATGGGATTCGGCACCATCGGATCTGGTGTCTATGAGGTATTAACAGGTAACAGAGATAAGATCGCAGCCAATGTTGGACAGGAGGTCCAGGTGAAATATATCCTGGATTTGCGGGATTTTCCAGGTTCTCCGGTAGAGGACAAGATCGTGCATGATTTCCAGGTGATCGCAGATGACCCGGAGGTTCAGATCGTAGTAGAAACCATGGGAGGATTAAATCCGGCCTATCCATTTGTTAAGACCTGTCTGGAAGCCGGAAAGAATGTAGTGACTTCCAACAAGGCCCTGGTAGCAGCTCATGGAACCGAACTGCTTGCTATTGCAAGAGAAAAACAGGTAAACTTCCAGTTTGAGGCCAGTGTCGGTGGAGGAATTCCGATCATCCGTCCATTATACGAGTGCCTGATGGGTGAACAGATTCGGGAAATCACCGGAATTTTAAATGGTACCACGAACTTTATCCTGACAAAGATGGATAAGGAAGGCGCATCCTTTGACGCAGTACTGAAGGAGGCGCAGGACCTGGGCTATGCGGAGCGTAATCCTGAAGCAGATGTGGAAGGATATGATACCTGCCGTAAGATCGCGATCTTAACTGCCATGGCAACCGGAAAAGAAGTGGATTTTGAGGATATCCAGACAGAGGGAATCACGAAGATCACCGATGTCGATTTTAAATATGCAGATAAGATGGGAACTTCCATTAAGCTTTTTGGAACCAGCCGTATGAACGGGGATCAGGTTTTTGCCTGGGTCGCTCCATTGATGATCGGTAAGTCCCACCCACTTTACGCAGTGAATGATGTTTTTAACGGCATTATGGTAAAGGGCAATATGCTTGGCACCTCCATGTTCTATGGAAGCGGCGCAGGTAAACTGCCGACAGCCAGTGCAGTGGTAGCAGATATTATAGAAGAGGCAAAGAACTTACATCACAATATTCCGCTGGGATGGACCAGTGAAAAACAGGTGATCCAGCCGATGGAAGATTCCAGCCATAAGTATTTTGTGCGTATTTCCGGCGTATATGAGAGTCAGAAGGATAAGCTGCAGGAGCTTTTTGGAACCTGTAAGGTCATTACCTTAGAAGGAGCAGATGAATTTGCTCTTTTAACAGAGGTACTGAACGAGAAGCAGTTCCGGGATGCAAAAGCTGCTTTTGAGGCTGCTGACGGCAAAGTTCTTCAGGTGATCCGTGCGGAAGCATAAAATCCCATGGAGAAAATGGGTCAGGGATGGATTTTGCCTGCATCTGCAAAAGGCTGAGCAGATGGAATACAGATAGAGGAGCTTTTTGACAATATGTTAGTAGTAAAGAAATTTGGCGGAAGTTCCGTTGCAGACAAGGAGCGGATCTTCAATGTGGCAAAACGCTGCATCGAAGATTACGAGAAAGGCAATGACGTGGTCGTTGTTCTGTCTGCTATGGGCAAGACCACAGACGGTCTGATCGCCAAAGCACATGAGATCAATCCAAATCCGCCAAAACGGGAACTGGATATGTTATTAGTAACCGGAGAACAGGTATCCGTTGCACTGATGGCCATGGCTATGAGCAGCCTGGGAGTACCTGCCGTTTCCCTGAATGCAGCCCAGGTGGTGATGCATACGTCCTCCACCTACGGTTCTGCCAAACTGAAACGGATCGATACGGAGCGGATCCGCCATGAATTGGAATCCCGCCGTATCGTGATCGTGACAGGATTCCAGGGAATCAACAAATATGATGATTTTACCACTTTGGGAAGAGGCGGTTCAGATACCACAGCCGTGGCTTTGGCTGCTGCTCTTCATGCAGATGTGTGCGAAATCTACACGGATGTGGAAGGCGTCTACACTGCAGATCCGAGAGTTGTACCGAACGCCAGAAAGCTGGCAGAGGTTTCCTATGACGAAATGCTGGAATTTGCCTCCCTTGGAGCTAAAGTGCTCCACAACCGCTCGGTAGAGATGGCAAAAAAATATGGCGTGAAGTTAGTGGTCCTGTCAAGTCTGACAAGAGCAGAAGGAACCATTGTGAAGGAGGAGACCAAAGTGGAGAGAACGCTGATCAGCGGAGTTGCTGCAGATACCAGTGTGGCGCGGATTTCTGTCCTGGGTGTGGAGAACAAGCCGGGAATTACCTTCCGTGTATTCAATCTGTTAGCGAAAAATCATATTAATGTCGATATTATCATTCAGTCTGTGACGGAGCCGGGCAAAAAAGATATTTCCTTTACCGTTGCCAAGACAGACTTAAGTGATACCATGGATCTGTTACGGGAGAACCGGGAGTCCTTAACTGCAAGAGAGATCGTCAGCGAGGAAGGTGTGGCTAAATTATCTGTCATTGGTGCTGGTATGTGCAGTAATCCGGGCGTTGCAGCCAAGATGTTTGAAGCGTTGTACAGTGCAGATGTGAACACTGAGATGATTGCGACTTCTGAAATCCGCATCACTGCCCTGATTGATGAGCGGGATGTGAAGCGCGCCATGAGAGCTGTTCATGACGCCTTTGATCTGGCAGATTAATGGGAGTATCGATGTTTCGACTTATAGAAATTTATATCAGGCAGGGACTTCCCTGCCTTTTTCATCTGATCACGGGTTTTTACTGTCCAGGCTGTGGTGGCACCAGAGCAGTGAAGTATCTGCTGCACGGACAGATCTTAAAAAGTATCCGTTATCACCCGCTGGTCTTTTATGCTGTGGCTGTCATTCTGACAGAATTTGTTACGTATGGCCTGTCACGGCTGTTACATAAGCCGGAGATCCATCTGAAACGGTATCAAGAGTTCGTTTATCTTGGAGTCGTGGTGATCCTGGTTAACTGGGTTTTGAAGAATATCCTGCTTTTGTATGGGATTGATCTTTTGACGGAGAGATTATAAGAAAATGGCCTGATTGGAAGAAGTCTGATGATGACTTTCTCCAGTCAGGCCATTTTATGAATGTGTCAGTTTACGATGACCAGAATCACGCGCCAAGTCTCACGGACGTTTCGACTTGAAGTGAATCCGTTACTTAGTGGTAAGATTCCAGTAAATTATTATAGATGGACATAAATTCCGGATCCTTCATCAGTGAGATCAGAACACCCCAGTAGATGGTCATGGCGATGCTGATGATTACGGCCAGAATACCAAGAACCAGACCGGCGATGGCAAATCCACTGAATGGCCTTCCCTTCTTGGAAAGGATCACCAGCACGATGGTGGTAACTGCCAGCGGGAACTGGATAAATGGAATGCAGCAGGTAAGCATGGCAAAGATGCCTACCACCATGGAAGCGACTGCCAGGCGGTTGGTCTCTTTTTGAGGTGCTTCGTATGGGTAGTTATTTTGGTAATTATTCTGGTAGTCATTCGGATTGTTGTTCTGATCGCTGTTCTGAGTGTTGCTCTGTGGCTGCGAGTTGTCAGACTGCCAGCTGTTATCCGATGATTCGGGCTGGTTCTGATTACTGTTATGATAATCGTCCATAAAATATCCTCCGTAATTATGCTATGATACCCCGGATTGCTCTGTGTTCCTCAAAAATTCTCCTGCAAGCAAGCTTGCGTCGAACTTCTGAC